>JACPUR010000008.1 GCA_016192135.1 Candidatus Tectomicrobia bacterium
ATGCCTTCCTCCCCGAGCTTGCCCGCCCGGGAGAAGGCCGTCAGCTGCTGCTTGCAGTAGGGTCACCAGTGGCCCCGGTAGAAGAGCACCACCCCCCAGCCGCCCTTGAGGTCGCCGGGGAGGGTGATCTTCCCCCCGCCCGCCTTGGCGATCTCCAGGGCCGGAAAGGCGTCCCCCGAGTCCAGCATCCGGTCCGTCATTCTCGGCATCGGAAATTCCTCCAGAGAAAAAACCGCACGCACGCCCGATTTTCGAATGGCCATCTCGATTGTTATAGGCAGTGCGCGTGGTGATTTCAATTGAGCTGGAAAAACTCTTTAGCCCCGGCGAAATTCCCAGGGGCATTTTTTCCGCCGAAATCATTGACTTCATGGACGTTCGCGGGTTAAGAGCACAACGGGCGGAGGGGACTCCCGCGGGGGTTTGTCCCTTCAGAGCATCCTCTCCCTCTCACAGGAATATGCGCATGAGCGGGGACGCGCCGGTGCAAGGCCGATTCCATTCACACCCGGGGGAGGACGCGCGCCTCCGCGCCCGGCAGGGGCGCCGGGTGACGCTGGCGGCGATGGCGGTGAACCTTTTCCTCGCCTCCATCAAGGGGGCGGCCGGCTGGCACGGCGGGAGCCAGGCCCTCCTCGCGGATGCGCTCAACTCCCTCTCCGACGTGGGGACGGACATCGCCATCCTCATCGCGCTCGGCCTCGCCGCCCGGCCGCCCGACCGCGAGCACCCCTACGGGCACGGCAGGATGGAACCAGCCGCCGCCTTCGGGATGGGCGTCCTCGTCGTCGTGGGAGGCGCCATGCTGCTCTTCAACGCCGCGGGCGACATCTGGACGGCCCGGCCTTACCGGCCGGGCCTCCTGGTGCTGCCCGTCATCGCGGCCTCCATCGCCCTCAAGGAGATGCTCTACCGCGCCACGGTCCGCGTCGCCCGGCGGACCCTCAACCAGGCTCTTCTCGCGAACGCCTGGAACCACAGGCTGGACGTGTTCGCTTCGGGCATCGCCTTCGCGGGAGTGGCGCTCACCCTGCTCGGCCTGTGGTGGGGAGACGCCCTGGCCGCCGCCGTCGTGGCCAGCCTCGTCCTTTGGTTCGGAGGCCGAATCGCCCGGGACGCGCTGGACAGCCTGATGGACATCGCCCCGCCCGCGGACGTGGTCGGGCGCATCCGCTCGGCCATCGAGGGGGTGGAGGGGGTGCGCGACGTCCATGCCCTGCGGGTTCACCGGGCCGGGCACCGTCTCTTCGTGGACGTCCACGTCGAAGTGGACTCCGGCATCAGCGTGGCGGCAGGCCACGCCATCGCCCACAGGGGCCAGGACTCCGTGCTCTCGCGGGTGGAGGAGGTCGCCGAGGTCCACGTCCACATCGAGCCCTATCACGCCCCCAACCCTTGACACCGTCCGGCCGCCCCTCTAGCATTGGCCCGTCCTTTTCGGGAGACGGAGATGGGCGAGCGGGTCCCCTGCGAGTACTGCAAGAGCATCCCCTGCGACCGGTGCAAGGCCACGCCCGGCGGCTGCGCCGAGTACGCCGAGCTCACCCCCGAGGACGCCGCCCGTTACCTCCCGCGGGAGGGGCAAGAGAACCTCATCGTGCCCAAGAGCTGCCCCATCCCGCCCCTGACGAGCGTCATCCGCTACGGCCCGAACTACTACGTCATCAAGAAGGGCCGCGTCCTCCGCACGGGCTTCGCCCGCGCCCTGCCCCCCTACTGAGCCTCTTTTCCGGGGCCACGGCCCTTTCTTTCCGAACCGCCGTTTGCGCTACAATGGCCCGGCCGATCCGCCGATGCGCCCCGGAGGAGGGCCCCCGATGCGAGCGCGCAAGTTCGACTGGAGCGCCATGCCCGCCGAGCGGGTGACCGCGCTGTTCTCCCGCAAGCTGGTGGTGGGCGAGAACGAGATGCTCTGCTGGCTGGAGCTCAAGCCGGGCTGCAAGGTGCCCCGGCACAGCCACATCCACGAGCAGATCTCCCACGTCCTGAGGGGGAGGCTCCGGTTCGAGGTGGACGGCGAGCCGGTGGAGGTGGGGCCGGGCGAAACCCTCCTCATCCCCTCCAACGTGCCGCACTCGGCCGAGGTGGTGGGCGGGGAGACGGTGATCGACTACGACATCTTCAGCCCCATCCGCCGCGACTGGCTGGACGGGACGGACGACTACCTGAAGGGGAAGTGACGCAGCCGCCTAGCGGGAGTGGGTGAGACAGACATGAAGATCCGAGCCTTGCGGACGTGGATCCCGGCGGGGAGATCGGCCGGCCTCCTGGCCCTGGCCCTGGCGGCCGGCCTCGCGGGCTGCGCCACGGAGCGCATCCAGCACGCCGTCTCCCTGCATTACGAGGGGACGGACGCGCCCCGCCTGTTCCAGGGCGCGCAGTCCCCCACCGTCGTCGTCACGCCCTTCCAGGACCGGCGGGTGAACCCGGAACGCCTCGGCGTCTACTACTGGCAGCGGCTGATCGTGGACATGATCCCGAGGGGCGGGACGGCCTCCTCCGCCCTGACCGCGATGGCCGCCGAATTCCTCCAGCGCATGGGCATGCGGCCCGTCGAGGGGAGGTGGGACGGCGAGGCCACCTCGCTCCATGCCATCCCGGCCGATTACGCGCTGTACGGGGAGATCCTGGACCTCCGCTTCACGGGCGAGGGCACCCTGCGTGACGCGGCGAACAAGGGGAAGGTGACGATCGAGGTCCGCCTCGGCAGCCGCGCCAACCGCACGGTGGTGCGCCGCAGCGTGGAGGTGGCGCCGGACGAGACTCAGTTCATCCTCTTCGACAACCGTTACGAGCACATCAACCGGATGGAGCAGGTCATCCGGCGCTCGGTCAGCCGGGCCATGCGGGACAGCCTGACGGACTTGGTCCGCCGCACGGGGGCGGGCCAGGCTCCGGGCCAGGCTCCGCAGGGGCCGGCCCGCGAGCTCCCGCCGGCCCCGGGCGAGCCCAATCCCTTCGAGCGCTTCCAGCAGCGGTAGAGCGGGCGCGCCTACTTGGCCCGGCCGCCCGGCCGGCCGTCCCGCTTCCCGTCCTGGAGGAACCGCAGGAGGTTGCTGTCCGAGGGGAGAAGGATGGTGGTCTTGTCCTTGAAGGACTTCTGGTACACCTCCAGGCTCTTCAGGAAGGCGTAGAATTCGGGATCCTGGCCGAAGGCCTTGGCGGTGGTTTCGATGCTGCGCGCGTCCCCCTCGCCCCGCAGCCTCTGCTCCTTCTCGTAGGCGTCGGCCAGGAGGATGTCGCGCTCGCGGTCCGTCTCGGCCCGGATCTTCTGGGCCTCCTCCCGCCCCTCGGAGCGGTACTGGGTGGCGATGCGCTGGCGCTCGGCCTGCATCCGGCCGTAGATGGCCTTGAGGTTCTCGGAGGGCAGGTCGGCCCGCTTGAGGCGCACGTCCACAATCTGAATGCCGTAGTCCCGCGCCTTGCGGTCGCTCTCCGAGGTCACCAACTCCATCAGGTGGGCGCGCTCCTGGGCCACGGTCTCGATCAGGTCCTTCCGCCCCAGCTCCCGGCGCAGCTCGCTGTAGATGATGTCGTCCAGCCGCGCCTGGGCTCCCACCTCGTCCCGCACCGTGCGGAGGAACTGGAGAGGGTCGACGATGCGCCAGCGGGAGAAGTTGTCCACCAGGAGGACCTTCTTGTCCTGGGTGATGATCTCCGTGGTGCTGGAGTCGTACTCGAGCAGGCGCCGGTCGAAATACGTGAGCTGCTCGACGAAGGGCACGCGGTAGTTGAGGCCGGCGTCGCGGACCACCCGCACGGGCTTGCCGAAGCGGGTAACCACCACCTGCTGGTCCTCCCGGACGGTGAAGAACACCATGTTCGCGCCGATGACGGCGGCGACCAGCACGACGAGGGCCGCGACCAGCCACCTGGGAAGGGGCATGGAGTTCACGGCTTCATCTCCTTCGCCCCGTCCCGCAGGGGGAGGATGGGAAGCACGCCCGAGCCCTGTTTCTCGAGGATCACCTTGTCCACCGAGGGCATGACCTCCTGGAGCATCTCCAGGTGGAGGCGGGTGCGCGTGATGTCCGGGGCCTTCTTATATTCCTCCAGGGTGGCGAGGAAGCGGCCGGCGTCGCCGCGCGCCTGGCGGATCTTGGTCTCCCGGTAGGCGGTGGCGCGCTCGACGATCTCCGCCACCCGCCCGCGCGCCTCGGGGATCACCTTGTTGCGGTAACCCTGGGCCTCGTTGATGAGGCGGTTCTTGTCCTCCCGGGCGCTCGCCACGTCCCGGAAGGCCTCGCTCACGTCCTTGGGCGGATTCACATCCTGGAGCTGGACGGCCACGACCGTCAGGCCGCTCTGGTAGCGGTTCAGGATGGCCTGCAGGGTTTCCATCGTCTCCTGCTGGATGGCTCCCTTGCCCGTCGTCAGCGCCTCGTCGATGGGCTTGTTGCCGACCACCTGGCGGAGGGCCGCCTCGGCCGCGAGGCGCACCGTCCGGTCGGGGTTCCGCACCTTGAAGAGGTACTCCAGCGGGTCCTTGATGCGGAACTGGATGATGACGTTCACGTCGAGCATGTTCTCGTCGCCCGTGAGCATGCGCGACTCTTCGGGGTGATCTTGATACCGCGCCGGCGGCCCCGGATCGATCGTCCGGAAGCCGATCTCGATGCGCTTCACCTCTGTGACCTTGGGCTTGTAGACGGTTTCGAACGGGAAGGGGAAGTGGTAGTTCAGCCCCGGGCTGACCACCCGCTCGATGCGCCCGAAGCGAAGGACGACCCCCTGCTCGTCCGGGCCGACGGTGAAGATTCCCGAAAGCAGCCAGAGGGCGGCCACCCCCGCCGCCAGAAGCGCCCACGGGAGGCGGATATTCCGGAAACTGGGGATCTGGAACTGGGGCATTCGAATCTGGGGAGGAAGGCCGCCTCCGCTCTGGCGGCGGGCCTTGAACTCATCCCAATCCATGGGCATGGAAGGACTCCAATCGATTCAGTTAGGCAAAAGAAATCCGCGATTTGCACGGTAAGTGGGACGGCCGGGGAAGTCAACCCATGGGAAGCGGCCGGGGCCCGCCTCCCGGCATCCGCACATCCGGGCGCCGGCCTACCGCGCCCCGTCCCACACGCGCTGCAGGCAGCGGTGCGCCCGCTCGAGCCGCCCGTCCAGCCGCGCCTCGAATCCGGCTCCCTCCGCCAGCCCCGCGCACTCCGCGCTCGCCTGTTTCCGCCTCACGAGATCCCGCACCGCCGGGGAGTTCAGGACCGCCTGGATGCGCTGCCGCAGCGCGTCCTGGCGCGCCTGAAGCTCGTTCAGCTTGTAGTTGTTCTCTTTCTTCCGCTTCGTCCAGTCGAGCACGCCCCGCTGCAGGTCGGCGTAGCGCTCGTTCAGGCCCTTCTCCTTCATCGCCAGCGTGTCCCTGCGGCTGTCGACCCGCTGCGCGTTGGCGTTCACGCGCCGCCGCCAGGGCTCGAGGGTGCTCTGGTTGTAGGAGTTGATCTGCGCCGCCGCCGCGTTGCAGGCGTTCACATACCCCTGGTCGGAGAAGGTGCCGGTGCATCGCGCGTTGTGGGACTGCACCTTCGCGCCGTGCTGCGCCGCGGCCGCCCGCTGGCTGGCCGCATCGGCGTTGTGCGCCTGGAGCTCGCCGCGCCACGCCTGGACCTCGTTGAGGAAATTCTTCTTGGCGCCGTCCAGGAGCTCGCGCGTCGCGATCAGCCGCTTCTCCTCGTTCTGGAGCGCGGCCTGCTCGGCGAAGAGCGCCTGGCTGGCGGCCTGCGCCTGGCCCAGCTCGGTGTTGAGGGCCTGGAGCTCATTGGCCACGGAGGAAGGAAGCTCCTGGGCGCGGCCCGGGAGAGGCGCCGCCAGATGCACCGCGAGAACGAAAACCACCGCGAATCCAGCCCATCCGGCCATTTTCACGGCTTCCCCTCCTCTGCCCGCGAGGAACCCCCTGGAAGACGATGAAAAGCATTCCGATACGATACCATAAACCCGCTCCGCCCTTCTCGCCCGGGCGCCCTAGTTCCGGGCGCCGAGGCGCCGTGTCCGCACGCGGCGCCGGGCGCGGAGGATCTCCCGCCGCCCGGGAAGCCCCTCCTGGGCGCCCTCCCTCCGCACCGACAGGGAGGAGGCCGCCACGGCGAGCCGGACCGCCCCCGCCAGTCCCGCTCCCTCGGCCAGGGCGAGCGCCAGCGCCCCGCAAAACGCGTCCCCCGCCCCCGTCGTATCCACCGCCCGGATGCCCGGCGGCGGCTCCGCCCATCCTCCCTCATCCCCGCCCAGGAAAAACGCGCCGCGCGCTCCCGCCGTGATCACCACCGCCCGCGGCCCCAGCGAGAGGAGATCCCGGGCGAGGCCCGGAAGCTCTCGGGGACGGGGGGCCGGCTTCCGGCCCAGGAGACGGGCCGCCTCGGCCTCGTTGGGCGCGAGAACGTCGGTCAGGGCCAGCAGCCCGGCGGGAAAGGAGGAGGGCGCGGGGGCGGGATTCAGGATGGTGACGGCCCCCCGGCGCCTCCCCCGCCGGAAGGCCTCGCGCACGACGGAGAGCGGCACCTCGAGCTGCGCAAGGACAGCCGCGCCCCAGTCCAGAAGATCGCGCCGCGCGCCCAGCCTCCCCGGCGTGAGGAGGGCGTTGGCGCCGGGCGAGACGGCGATCTGGTTCTTTCCCTCGCCGTCCACCAGGATGAGGGCGGTGCCGGTGGGACCTCTCGCGCGCAGGAGGCCCCCGCGCTCGATCCCCTCGGCGGCCAAGAACTTGCGATAAGACGCCCCGGCCGCATCCTCTCCGGTGAAGCAAACCAGCCTCACGCGGTGTGCGCCCCCCGCGGCGCGCGCGGCGGCCAAAGCCTGGTTGGCGCCCTTCCCTCCCCGGAACTCCCGGCGCGGGCCCCCGAGCACCGTCTCGCCCGGCCGCGGGAGGCGGGGGACGCGGACCACGATGTCGAAGTTGGCGCTCCCCACCACGAGGACGCCGGGGCGGCTCTCAGGCCCAGCCATGGTAGGACCTCAGCCTTTCCAGGAAGAAACGCAGGAAGCCCCGCTCGTCCACGTCGAGGGCCACCTCCACGTTCCCGCGGGGCGCCTCGGGCCTCAGGTCCACCACCGTCATGCCGCGCGCGGGCCCCCGGCCGCACTCCACCCTCACCGGCAGGCGCTCGCAACCGAGGAGGCCGGGCCGGATGGCCGCCGCCAGCGCCAGCGGATCGTGCAGGGTGACGCCGTCCCGCCCGCGCCGGCGCAGGGAGAAGCCCGCGTAAATCCCGGTGAGGTCGCGCAGCGCCCTCCGGAAGGAGCCGCCTCCTGCGAGCATCCGGGAGGGCAGAAAGGCGCGCCGCGTCACGTCGAGGCCAACCATGGTGACCCGGGCGCCCGAGGCGAAGACGGCCTCGGCCGCCTCGGGATCGCAGTGGACGTTGAACTCGGCGGCGGGCGTCACGTTGCCGGGCATCCGGGCGGCGCCGCCCATGAGCACGATGCGGCCCACCCCGGGAAGGGCGGAGGGGTCCCGCCGGTGGACCCGCGCGAGGTTGGTCAGCGGGCCCAGCGCCACGACGGTGAGGCGGCGGCCCCATGCCCGGGCGTGGGCGAGGAGGGCCTCCTCCGCCCCCTCGCCCGGCCGCCCCGCCGGCCGGGGCGGCCGGCGGGCGCCGGAGAAGAGCCTCCCCAGGCCCTCCGGGCCGTGGATGGCGGCGGAGGCTTTCCAGTCCACTCTCCCCTTGCCGAGGGGCCGGCTCCCGCCGGGATGGACGGGCGGAAGCGCCCGGGCGGCGGGAAGATGGCCCCCGAGCCAGCCCACCAGCCGGCGGGCGTTGCGGAAGGCGGCCCCGGCGGGGACGTTGCCGCGAACGGCGGTAATCGCCAAGACCTCCAGTTCGGGCGAGGCCAGCGCCAGGGCCAGCGCGAGGGCGTCGTCCACCCCTGGATCGCAATCGATCACCACTGGAATCTTTTTCATGGGGAAAAGCCCCTATTTCTGCAAATAAACCAAGAAGATTCTTGCATTCGGCCTCCATTCCTCCACGGGAGGCAGGAATCGGATGGCCGAATCCATACAAAAATCAAGCGAGTGCAAACTCCCCGCCGTGCCTGATATTATTTTTATCTCAAGTTACATTCGGATGATTTACCAAAAGCCATTGTAAATCAATTACTTTACGCCATGCCGCCGCCGGGCCATTTGACAAATGCCCGATTTTCCGATACTTAGATGAATCTGGCCTCGCCCCTCGCCGATGGCAAAGGGGAACGGGGCCTTTGATTCTGGCCACCTCGATCCCCCAAACCACGGGACACGCCTAATCTGCTTGTGATGGCCCAACAACGAGACGCCGCGTCCGCAAACTCTGGGCGGAGATTGGTCGCCGCTATCGATATCGGGGGAACCTTCACCGATATCGTTATCTACAATCCCTCCTCGGGCAAAGCCGCGGTCGGAAAATACCTCACCACCCCGAACGACCCCTCCATCGGGGCTCTGGCCGGGCTGCGCACCCTGCTGGAGGAGGAGAATCTCCGCTTCCGCAACCTCACCCAGGCCGTTCACGCCACCACCCTGGCGGCCAACGCCATCGTCGAGCGCAAGGGGGCCCCCACCGGCCTCCTGACCACCAAGGGCTTCCAGGACATCCTCCAGGTGGGCCGCGAGTCGCGCTACGACATCTACGACCTCGTGCCCGAGTTCCCCGAGCCCCTGGTGGGCGGCACCATGCGCCGCGAACTCACCGAGCGCATCGCGGCCACGGGCGACACCCTCCAGCCCCTCAGCATGCAGGAGGTGAAGGTCACCATCCAGGAGCTGGTGGACAGGGGCGCCAAGTCTATCGCCGTCTGCCTCCTCCACTCCTACGTGAACCCCGAGCACGAGGAGGCCGTGGGGGAGGTCATCGCGGAGTCGTTCCCCGACATCAGCTACAGCCTCTCCTCGAAGGTCTGTCCCGAGATCCGGGAGTATGAGCGCACCTCCACCACGGTGGCGAACGCCTACATCCAGCCCATCGTCTCGCGCTATCTCGAGGACCTCGAGACCAACCTGGAGAACGTCGCCCTCTACATCATGCTCTCGAACGGGGGCATCTCGACGGCCAAGTCGGCCGCCGAGACACCCATCCGCATGTTCGAGTCCGGCCCCGCGGCGGGCGCCCTCTCGGCCGCCTGTTTCGGCAAGCTGTCGGGGTTCAACAACGTCGTCGCCTTCGACATGGGCGGCACCACGGCCAAGACCTGCGTCATCGAGAACGGCCACCCCCACATCTCCACCGAGTTCGAGATCGCCCGCGTCAAGCGCTTCAAGAAGGGGAGCGGCCTTCCCATCCAGGTGTCCTGCGTGGACCTGATCGAGGTGGGGGCGGGAGGGGGCAGCATCGCTCGGATCGACTCGATGGGGCTGCTGAAGGTGGGGCCCGATAGCCAGGGCGCCTCGCCCGGACCCGCCTGCTACGGCCTGGGCGGAACCGAACCCACCGTGACGGACGCGGACCTCATCCTCGGCTACATCGACCCCGCCTATTTCCTGGGCGGGGAAATGGAAATCTTCCCGGAGGCGGCCTCCGAGGCCATCCGGAAGAAGATCGCCGAGCCCCTCAAGATCGAGGAGGTCCAGGCGGCGTGGGGCGTCCACGAGCTCGTCAACGAGACCATGGCCGCCGCCGCGCGCATCCAGCTCTCCGAGCGCGGGAAGGACCCCCGCAACTTCACCCTCATCGCCACCGGCGGGGCGGGCCCGGTGCACGCCTTCCGCCTGGCGCGCAAGGTGGGCCTGCGGCGCATCGTCTGCCTGCCGGCGGCCGGCCTCGCTTCCGCCCTGGGCCTCCTGGTGGTCCCGATCAAGGTGGACACGGTGGACAGCCACGTCTCTCCCCTGGACCAGGTGGACCTGAACAAGATCAACGCCCTCCTGGCCGACCGCGAGAAGAAGTGCGTCGCCCTGCTCAAGGCGGCGGGGGTGCGGGAACGGGAGATCCGCATCGAGCGGATGGCCGACGTCAGCTTCCTGGGCCAGGGTTTCCCGCTGACCATCCCCATCCCCACCGGCAAGCTGGGGCCCCAGCACATCCAGGTGATCGACAAGACCTTCCGCGAGCTCTACTCCTCCACGCACGGGGGCGTGATCGGCGCCGTGCCTCTCCAGGTGATGAACTGGCGGATCTTCGGCCTGGGCCCCGATCCGAAGGCCAACTTCAAGTTCTCGAACCTCTCGGAGCGCGGCTCGCGCAACGTCCTCAAGGGCACGCGGCGGATCTACCTCCCCGAGAACAAGGGCTACCGGAAGGTCAACGTATACGACCGCTATCTCCTGAAGCCGGGCCAGAAGTTCAAGGGGCCCGCCCTGGTGGAGGAGCGGGTGACGACGACGGTGGTGGGCTCGCGGTCCACCTTCTACGTGGACAAGACGCAGAACCTCATCATCGAGCTGTAGGAGAGGGCCATGGCCCGCAAGGGACTCGACGCCATCACGCTGGAAGTCCTGTGGAGCCGCCTCATCGCCATCGCGGAAGAAGCGGCCACCGAGGTGGTGCGCACCGCCTTCTCGACCACCATCCGCGAGTCAAAGAACTTCGCCCTCGTGCTTCTCGACCCGCGCGGGCACTCCATCGCGCAGGCGAGTTCCACCATGCCGAGCTTCGTCGGGGCCATCCCGCTGACGGCCCGGCACCTGCTCAAGGCGTTCCCGCTGGACGCCTGGGCGCCGGAAGACCTCGTCCTCGCCAACGACCCCTGGATCACGACCGGGCATCTCCAGGACGTGAGCTCCCTGAGCCCGATCTTCTACAAGAAGAACCTCATCGCTTTCGCGGGGATCACCACCCACGTCACCGACATGGGCGGCAAGCTCCGCTCGCCCGAGGTGCGCGAGATCTACGAGGAGGGGCTCCAGCTCCCGCCGTGCAAGTTCCTGAACGCGGGCAAGGTGAACCCGGACATCCTGCGCATCATCCGCCAGAACGTCCGGGTCCCGGACCAGGTCGAGGGCGACCTCATCTCCCACGTCTCGGCGAGCAAGCTGGCGGCGCGGCGGGTGCAGGAGATGATGGACGAGTACCGTCTGCGCGACCTCGACCAGGCCGCCTCGACGATCTACCAGCGCTCCGAGAACGCGATGCGCGAGGCCATCAAGAAGGTGCCGGACGGGGAATACCGCTTCCAGGTGAGCACGGACGGCTACGACGAGCCCCTCGTCATCCGCGTCGAGGTGCGGGTGCGCGGGAGCAGCATCCTGGTGGATTACACGGGCTCCTCGCCCCAGGTGGACCGTGGGCTCAACGCGACGCTGAATTACGTTTACGCCTACTCGGCGTATTCCCTGAAGTGCCTCTTCTGCCCCTCCGTGCCGAACAACGAGGGCAACTACCGTCCCGTCACCGTCTCGGCCCCCGAGGGCAGCATCCTGAACCCGCGCTACCCGGCCCCGGTGAACGGGCGCTCGATGGTGGGCCACTTCATCCCGTCGGCCATCTTCGGCGCCTTGTGCAAGGCCGTGCCCGACCTCGTCCAGGCGGCGAGCGGGAGCCCCACCTGGGCCATCAACGCCGCGGGCATCGCCAAGGACAACCGCCGCTTCGCCGGCAACTTCTTCCTGAACGGCGGCCAGGGCGCCTCCAAGGACCACGACGGCCGGGCCTGCCTGTGCTTCCCCTCGAACACCTCGGCGACCCCCATCGAGGTCCTCGAGCACATGGTGCCGCTCCTCGTCGAGCGCAAGGCCGTCATCCGCGACAGCGGCGGCGCCGGGGAGTTCACCGGGGGGGACGGCCAGCAGGTCATCGTGAAGTCGCTCTCGGACAGCCCAATCCTCCTTACCTTCCTGAGCGAGCGCACCCGGCACCCCGCCTACGGCCTCTTCGGGGGGCGCAACGGGCGCGTGGGGAAGGTCACCCTGAACGGCCGGCCCATCAACCCCAAGCGCCAGTGGGTGATGCACCCGGGCGACCGCCTCGTGCTCGAGGTGCCGAGCGGCGGCGGCTACGGGGATCCCAAGCAGCGGCGGCCCGAGTTCATCGAACGCGACCTGCGCGAGGGGCTTCTCTCCCTCCAGAAGGCCCGCGCCGAATACAACTACGACGGCGACTTCAGCATCTCCAGCCTCTAGCCCCGAGCCTCCCATGCCCGCGCGCCGATGGGTGGCCGTCACCGCGACGGCGGACTTCCCGGTCGCCCTGGCCCCAATCAAGCAGGCCCTGGCCGGCATCGCCCCGGTGCGGACGGTCCCCCTCCCCTTCCGGCCGCTCATGCCGGCCGAGGAGGCCTCCTTCGCCCGGCGCCTCCGGGGCGCCGAGGGCATCCTCCTGCGGCCCGGCTACATCACCGCCTCCCTGCTGGACCGGCTTCCGGACCTCCGGGCCGTGGCCGTGCACGGGGCGGGGGTGGACCAGGTGGACGTGCCGGCCTGCACCCAGCGCGGCGTCCTCGTGACGAACGCGCCGGGGGCGAACGCGGACTCGGTCGCCGAGCTGGCGCTGGGCCTCATGCTCAGCCTGGCCCGGCGCATCCCGGAGGCGGCGCGGCGGGTGAAGGAGGAGCGCGCCTGGGGGGAGGCGCGGCACACCGGGCGGGAGCTCAAGGGGAAGACCCTGGGCATCGTGGGGCTCGGCCAGATCGGGGCGCGCCTGGCCCGGCTGGCGGCGGCCCTGGGGATGGAGGTGACCGCCCACGATCCGGCCTTGAGGCCCGCCGAGATCCGCCGGCGGGGCGCCCGCCCCCTGGCGCTCGATGCGCTGCTGCGGGAGGCGGACTGCCTCTCCCTCCACGCGCCCCTCATGCCCTCGACGCACCACCTGATCGATCGCAAGGCCATCGCCCGGATGAAGAAGGGGGCTTTTCTCGTGAACTGCGCCCGGGGGCCGCTGGTGGACGAGCTGGCGGTGGCGCGGGCGCTCCGCTCGGGCAGGCTGGGGGGCGCGGCGCTGGACGTGCTCGAAGGCGAGCCCCCGGACCCCGGGAGCCCCATCTTCGGCGCCCCCAACCTCGTGCTCACCCCCCACATGGCGGGCTCGACGGTGGAGGCCCTCGAGGCCATCGCCCGCGCCGCGGGAGAGGACCTCGCCCGCGTATTAAGCGGAAAACCCCCGAAGTTCCCGGTGAACCGGCCTTCAGCCGGCCGGAGCCGGCTTTCGTCCGGCGAAGGCCGGCCGGAGAAGGCGAAGCGGTAGCCGCCCCACGGTCCCCTGCTCCATCCATTGAGAGAGAAGCAGACCGTTCAGTCCAGGCGGAACACCATCCGCACGGACGGCCGGGCGAGAGACTCGACGGTCCAGCGGTGCTCCCCGCCGGAAACCGCCTGCGCGTCGTGCTCCACCACCTTCCCCTGGACGCGCAGGGAGAGCGCGCCCTTCATCTCCAGGCCGAGATGCCGGAAACGCTCCTGATCTTCGGGGGGAACCTTTCTCCGCTCGAGGAGCAGCGCGCCGTCCGCCCCCCGGCGCAGGTAGAGCATGTCCACCAGGAAGGACATGACGTCCGGCTTTCCCTCGCTGAAGGGGGTCCTCGTCTTCTTGAACTCCGCGTGCAGGTTCCCCCTCCGCCGGTAGGTCACCCGGTAGCGGAACGGGCTCTCCTCCCGGATGCTGAAGTCCTCCGCCTTTCCCTCGGGCTGCTTGAGGACGGCCCGCAGGGTTTCCTTGCTCCGGCGGTCCGCCTCCTCCGCCGGGAACTCCCCCTTCTTCCACCGCTCGTAGGGGTTCCATTCGACAAGGACGCCGGAGAAGAACTCCTCGAAGTCCCCGTTCCGCTGGATGGCGATGCGCAGGTCGAAATCCGTGGGGAAGAAGCAGCCCGCGAGGACGAGGAGCGGGAGGAGGACGAGGAAAATCG
Source organism: Candidatus Tectomicrobia bacterium (assembly GCA_016192135.1). Classification (NCBI taxonomy): domain Bacteria; kingdom Pseudomonadati; phylum Candidatus Tectimicrobiota; species Candidatus Tectimicrobiota bacterium. Next base: position 13,756 of record JACPUR010000008.1, read on the forward strand.
AGCGGAAAAAGGGGAGGCGGCGCATGACGATTCCCCTACCGGATCGCCTGAACTTTGCGGATGAAGGCCTTGCCCTCTTCCGAGCCGGCGCCCTCGGCCGGATCGGGCCGCTGGCTCTCGAAGGCCCGCTGATTCGGCTCGACGATGGTGACCCCCTGCTTCTTCAGCGCCTCGATGGCGCGCGTCTCGGCCTCGTAGGTCTGGGCGCTGCAGCGGTCGGCCATCCCGCGCGCCCAGGCTACGAGGCTTTGGCGCTCCTTCGGGGCGAGGCCGTCCCACACGTCGTTCGACACGGCGATGGCCAGGGCCTGGTGCTGGATCTCGATCCGGTTGAAATAGGGCGCGGCGTCCGCGAGACCCAGCCGGACGGCGTGGATGGGCGTCGCGAGCACGGCGTCCACCAATCCGCTCTTGAGGGCGCCGCCCATGCGGTTGAGGGGAACCATCACGCGGTACGTCTTCCATGCTTTGAGGTCAGAGCCGCCGCTGCCCAGCTTCAGGCCCCCCATGTCGCGCGGCTCGCGGAGGGGCTTCTTCGACATCGGATAGGTGGTCCCCGCGTAGGCGAGGGCGAGCGGGCGGAGGCCGGGGAACTTGGCCCCCTCCTCCTCGAAGAGGGGACTCCGCGCGAACGCCCGGAAGTGGGCGAGGTCCCGGAAGATGAAGGGGCGGGCGATCTCGCCCAGCTTCGTCTGCCCGAGCCGGAAAAAGCCGGCCAGGGCAATCGCCAGGGTCCGGCCCTCGGTCTGGGCCTTCGCCAGCACGCCGTTGGAGAGCAGCCCCTGGTACAGGGGGTCGGGCTCCAGGCGGAAGGGCCCCTCCTTGGCCCCGGCCAGGAGCCGGCCGCACTGGGCGATCTCATCCATCTTGGGGAAGCCCAGCCGCAGGGCGGGCTGGGCGTGGGCGGCCGCGGCCAGGAGAACCGCCGCGAGCAGGATCAACCTCCGCATCGTGTCTCCCCTACCGGATCGCCTGAATCCTGCGGATGAAGGCCTTGCCTTCCTCGGATTTCATGCCCCCCGTGGGATCAGGTCTCTGGCTCTCGAAGGCTTGCCAGTGGGGTTCGATAATCTGGACCCCCTGCTTTTTCAACGTTTCAATGGCCCGTTTTTCAGCTTCGAAGATCCGGGCGCTGCATTGGTCCGCCATCCGCTTCGCCCAGGCGGAGAGGGCCCCGCGCTGGGAGGGATTCAGGCCTTGCCAGCCCGGCTCGTTGACCGTAAAAACAAAGGCGCGGAGACTAATCGCAACCAGATTGAAAAAAGGCGCGGCATCCGAAAGACCATCCCGCACGGCTTCGATGGGGGTGAGGACCGCCGCATCGATTTGTCCGCTCTTCAAGGGGCCTCCGGCCCGTGCCTTCGCCGATGCCCACCCCTGATCCCGATCATACTTGTCCTCTATTTTCAAACCGCCCATCTCCTTCGGCTCCCGGATGGGCTTCCTCGACATGACATAGGCGGTTCCCCGGTAGGCGAGGGCGATGGGCCGGACCCCTCTGGCCTTCCCCGCCTCCTCTTCAAAGAGGGCGCTTCTCGAGAACGCCCGGAAGTGGGCCAAATCCCGGAAAACGAAGGAACGGCCGATTTCGGATAGCGCCGGCGCACCGTCCACGAGCGGACCTGGCGGAGAAATTCGCAGGGCGGGCCCCACCCTTTTAAACCCTCCATCCGTCATGCGATCAAGTAAGGAAGCAAACGGATCCATTCGAAAATCGACGGGAGCGCCTTCCGCCGATTCCAGCAGCTTACCGCATTGGATGGATTCCTCCTCATTCACGTCGAAAAGGATCTTCCAGGGGGGCTCGGCCGCTTGGGAAACACCTGCCCAGACGGTCAAGCCCACGGCAAACAAAACCGCACGAAAGCTGGGGTACATCGTCCCCTCCTACTTCAACGCCTGAAGCTCGTTCCACGTCCCGGCCGTCCAGCCAGGGCCTCCCTTGGGGGCGGGGAGCCTGGCCCTGACCTTGGCCGCGTCGAAGGGAAAGACGCGCACCCCCTTCGACTCCAGCTCCTTCAGCGCCCGACTCTCGGCGTCGTAGTTGGCGCGGCTGCAAGCCTCCGCCGCCTTGGAAATCCACATGCCCACCTCCTTCCGCGTTTCGGGTGGAAGGGCGCTCCAGGCCTTGGACTGGACCGAGAAGAGGACCGTCTCGGTGACGAAGCCGGTCAGGTACAGGTTCCGGGCGGCTTCAGGCCATTTCAGGGAGGAGATCAGCGTGGGCAGCGTTTCGGCGGCATCCACCACGGATCGGTCGAGCGCGGGCTTCACCTCGGCCAGGGGAAGCGATACGGCCTTGGCGCCCAAGGCAGGGAAAAGCGTCTTGGAAAACGACCGGACGCGCATCCCCTTGAAATCCTCCAGCGAGGCGATCGGCTTCTTGGACAAGAGGGCCTGCTGGCCGGCGTAGGCGGCGGCGACGGGGAAGATCCCATCCCGCTTGGCCTGGCCGGCGGCCATCACCCGGAAGAGGCGGCTGCGGGCGAAGCTCCGGAAGTGAACGGGGTCGCGGAAGGCGAGGGGCTCGGCCAGCATCCGGAAAGATCCATCTCGGGCGATGGAGAGGCCGATGGAGGTTTCTCCGGCTTGCAAGCGCCGCAAGTATTCCCAGACCGTGGGCGCCGGAGGGTCTTTTAGATAGCCGCGGATTTTCGTGGAGGGTAGGGAGTCCCCGAGGGCTTGCAGACAGGCTTCCACCTCGCCCAGACGCTGCGGGTAAATGGAAATCCGGATCGGAGCGAAAGGCTGCGCACCCCGCGCCTCCGAAAGAGCGAAAAGCGCCATCAAGGCCGCCGCCCAGGCACAACAACCCTTCACCGCCCGGCTCATGGAGAACAGACCCTACTGGTTAAAAGGGTTCTGGCGCCCGGGGACGGGAGTGGAGCCTCCGGCCGCCTGGGGAGGCCCCGCCTGTTGCTCCGGCTGCTTAGGCTCCGCCGAGAAGCAGCCGAGCTTCCGGCGGCGGTCGTAGTCCTGCTGGCCCGCGATCAGCTCCTCGGCGGTATTGAAGCCGCCGGCGATGGCCCGCTCGGCTTGGTAGGCCTCATCCGACTGCCGGCATTCCGGCCGGGCGAGCATCTGCTTGTTCAGCGGCTCCTCCGAGGGAAGCGTGGGCTGGAGGCTCGCCTGGGACTGGGGCGGGGCGGGCTCCTCAAACGGATTCACCCGCGGCGCGGCCGCCGCCGGAGGAACCAACGCGGCCGGGCCACCCGGGCCGGCTCCCGATCCTGAGGGCGGATTCACAGGAACCGTGGAGGCGGGGCCGCCGGTTTCGCTCTCCGCCTGCCTGCGGCGCATGGCCTCGCGCTCCGCCTGCCTGCGGAGCACGGCCTCGCGCAGGGCTTTCTTCTTGGATCCTTCTCCCTTCCCGGCTTCTCCGGCCTTGGGGCCGTCCGAGCCCTGGGGCGCCGGCTTGGCGCCGCCCGTCAGGTCGTAGCAGCCGCGCACGTCGGGCGGATGGGGCCCCGGGCCGCATCCGAAGGGATTGTTCCTCTCCCCTCCGCCCGGAAGGTTCTTGAAGTCGGGCATCACGAAGCCGTCGCGTTCCTGCTGCACCCGCAGGACGCAGATGGTCTGCTGGGTAGGAGATAGCTTCCCGCACTTCCTGGCGATCTCGGGATCGCTTTGGACGGCGAGCTTGGCGCGCTGCTCGCTACGCTGGCTCTTGTAAAGAGCCTCGCACATGCCGGGGTTGGAGGTAGAAGCGCACTGGCGGCGGATCGCTTCATCGCTTATGCCCGCGTTCTTCCAAAAATCATCCCTTTCCGGGCCTTGCCCGGAGGGATTCGCCCTTCCCTCCCCGTCGGGAGGCACCGGGGAGAGGAAGAGCTCCTTCACCGCCTGCTCCCGCTCCCCCTGCTTGGCCTTGTGCTGCTCCTCCCAGCGCCGGGCCTGCTCGCGCTGGCGCTCGCGCTCCCGCTGCTCCCGCTTGGCCCGTTCTTGCCTCTCCATCCTCTCGCGGGTCCGGTTGATGTGGTTCTGCATGACGGCCATGTTCGAGCCTTCGCCGTTCTGCTGGAAATACTGGTACCCGCGCTGGAAGGCGTAGAGGGCCTGCTCATACCGCCCGCTGTTGTAATGGTCGACGCCCTCGCTCTCCGCCTCGCGGCCCAGGCGGTTGTTCTCCTGGTGCTCCCGCTGCTCCTGCTGGCGGATCATGTCCTGGACGCCGCCGAGGATTCCCTGGAGGGCCCCCAGGCCCTGCTGGTAGCGGTTGCCCCCGCCGCCCGAGTAGCCGCCTCCGCCGCCCGAATGGCTCTGCAGGCAGGCGTTGTAGGCGTTGACCAAGGCGTTGCGCTGGTTGATGTGGTAGTTGCGATTGCTCGCTGTGGTGTCCTGGCTCATCGCCCGGTCGACATTGGCGATGTGATTCCGGATGGAA
>JACPUR010000009.1 GCA_016192135.1 Candidatus Tectomicrobia bacterium
AACTCCTCCCAGTTCAAAAACCTCTCCGAGGCGGACAAGCAGAAGCTGAAGGAGAAGTACAAGGCCATGATGGGCCGGTAGGGCGGAAGCGAAAAGGGAAAAGAAAGAGGCCGGAGGGGATGATCCCTCCGGCTTTTGTTTCGAATGAGAAACCGGACGAACGATGTCATTTCGAGCGCAGCGAGGAATCTCGAGGGTGGCCGCGCCAGTAGATTCCTCACTCCGCTTCGCTCCGTTCGGAATGACATCCTTGCTGTGCCCGATTTCCGGAGGAGGAAATTCCAGTGAAGTGCCCTATCTGCAAGCAGGGGGAGAGGCGTCCGGGGGAAACCACCATGCCCCCACCCGCGAGGGGACGACGGTGATCCTCAAGGAAGTGCCCGCCGAGGCGTGCGAGAACTGCGGAGAGCCTTATGTGCAGGACGGCGTCGCCGGATGCGTGCTGGCCCTCGCCGAGGAGACCGCCCGCAAGGGGGCCGAGGTCGAGATCCTAACCTTCACGGCGTGAACTATTCAGAGCCATAAAGATTTATATTCCCCCTCACAGCGTCAGATTGAACTCCTCGACCAGCGCGCCCGGCGTCACGGCGCTCCGGGTGGTGCGCTGGCGGTAGGTGCCGGGGTCGAGGATGAGCTCGCGCTCCCGCGTGAGGGCCGTGAGGTTCTCCCCCAGGACGCGGTAGGCCGTCTCGTCGAAGCGCATCACGCGCAAGGGCGCCGCGATCTCGCCCCCCTCCGCCCAGAAGGTGCCGAAGCGCGTGAGCCCGGTGATGCGGCAGGAGGCGAGGTCGGAGTAGTTGAGGTACCACAGATCCCCGATGTACACGCCGGTGCCCAGCCGGGCGAGGGCATCCTCCATGGGGAGGTCCCCCGCCCCCATGTCGAGCGCCTCGGGCATCTCGCCTTCCGAGGCGCCGTTCGTCGGGACGCCGTACTCCTTCCCGGAGCGCGGGGAGACGAGGGACTCGCCGAGCGCGCCCTCCCTCAGCAGCGGAACGCGCGGCGCCTTGGGGAAGCCCTCCTCCTGGAAGTCCGGGCCCACGCCCGAGGCCGGGGCCTCCTCCAGGCGCACGAGGGGGCTGAGCCTCCTTCCCTCCTCGGCCATCTGGAGCAGCGAGCTCCGCCGGGTGCGCAGGCCCTTGAGGCCGAAGCCGCGCCGCGCGACCGTCGATACGAAATCCTCGACGGCGTAGGGGCTGAGGTACACGCGGTAGCGCCCCGGCGGCACGGTGCGCTCGGGCCGGGCGAGGAGCTCGGTCTCGCGGGCGGCCCGGGCGGCGCGCCCGGCGAGGGCCTCCCGGTCCCACTCGAAGCCCGCATAGCGGCCCTTGGCCGCCTTGTCCCCCCGGACATAGAAGCTCCAGTCGAAGTTGAAGGGGTGGGAGGCGAACCAGCGCCGCGCGCCCAGGCTGCTGGCAAAACCCGCGCAGATGGCCCCCTGGGCGTGGAAGCCCGCCATGTCATGGCCCTTGGAGACGGAGAGGATGTCCCTGACCGCCTCCTCGGCCGGGGGGAGGCGGTCCATCCCCTCGCTCTCGGAGACGGCGGCGTCCGCGGGATAGGCGAGGTGAGGATCCTCCGGCAGGAGGGGGAGAGCCCCGCGCAGGTCGCCGAGGATGCGGCCGATCTGCGATTGGTCTTCCTCCGCATCCCCCGTCAAGGTGACAGAGCCCTGCATCTGGCGCGCGCCCCGGATGAGTTGGAGATTGAGGCGCATCTGGCGCACCTGGCCCGCCTGGCGCACCGCCGCCTTGTTGAACCGGACGAAGCGGGACTCCTCCCCCTCGAAGTGGAGGGCGCACACCTCGTCCCCCGTCAGGCGCCCGAAGGCGAACGCCGCCGCGCGCTCGAAGGCTTCGCGCATGTCATTCACTCCCAGGAAAGCGGTTTCCCATCGGATGTCCAACATCCGAATTATTTGAGGCCGTAGGGGCGGTTCGCGAACCGCCCCTACATAAGAAATCAACCGACACCCAACTCCGTCACTCCGGGTGAAGCGAAGAATCTCGGTGTGGGTTTTGACATCGCAGAGACAGACCGAGATGCTTCGCGGAGTTTACCCTGAGCGCAAGCGCAGGGCTCAGCATGACATTTTCGCGGAGCCTGCCCTGAGCAACGCGAAGGGTTCAGAATGACCCCCATCGCCAGGCTCTCCGCCTCATTCGCCACCGAACACCTCGACGTTCGAGAAAAGGCAGGCGGGGCTGGCGTGGCCGACGCGGATGGTCTGGTTGGGCTCGCCCTTGCCGCACTCGGGGGTGCCGAGCACCTCGAAGGTCTCGGGCCCCCCGAGCATCCGGAGACCGCGCCAGAACTCGGGCGTCACCCCCCGGTAGTTGGGGTTCCGCACCACCCGGGTGAGCATCCCCTCCTCGATGAGGCGGGCCCACTCGCAGCCGAACTGGAACTTGAGTCGCGAGTCGTCGATGGACCACGAGCAGTTGGTCTTCATATACACCCCGCGCTCGACCGAGCGGATCATCTCGCCGAGCGCCGACCCGCCCGGCTCGATGTTGAGGTTGGCCATGCGGTCGATGGCGGGGCGCTTCCAGCCGGTGGCGCGGGTGCAGGCCACGCCCGGGAGGCCCGAGCGCGCCTGGGAGGTCATCCCTCCCAGCCCGCGCACGAGGATGCCGTCCCGGATGAGGTGCTCCCTCCGCGCGGGGACGCCCTCGTCGTCGAAGGCGTAGCCGGCGAATTCCCCCTCGACGCCCGGGTCGAAGGTGACGTTCAGGAGCTCCGAGCCGTAGCGGTAGCTCCCGAACATGTCCGGCGTGACGAAGCTCGTGCCCGCGTAGTTGCGCTCGTCCCCGAGGATGCGGTCGATTTCGAGCGGGTGCCCGATGGACTCGTGGATCTGGAGGTACATCTGGTCCGGGTCGAGAAGGAGGTCCATCCGGCCGGAGGGGCAGTTGGGGGCGCCGAGCAGCTCCTCGGCCTCGGCCGCGTAGCGCGCGGCCAGCTCGCGCAGGCGCCCGGGCTCCGCGGCCTCCCAGCCGCCCTGGCGCGAGCGGCAGGCCATCCCGTGGCTGCGGCGCTGGCTCCTCGCCCCTTCGGCGGCGGTGGCGCCCATGTCGGGCGAGAGGTAGCGGAAGCGCTGCCTCACCCGCCCGCCGCCCGAGGTGAGGTAGAGGCGCTCCTCTTCGGTGTAGGAGAGGCTGGCGTCCCAGTCCACGATGCGGCGCCCCCGGCGGAGGGCCTCGTTCAGCTCGAGCAGGAGGCCCACCTTCTCCTCGAGGGGCACCTTCTCCCAGGGCACGCGGCAGGGGCTCTCGTACTCACCCTGCGGGTGCGGGTAGGCGATGGCATCGTGATCCACCAGGCCCGCCCCGGCGCCGAGCCGGGCCCACCCCTCCGCCTCCTCCAGCGCCCGGCGGAAGCCCCTGGCCGAGAGGTCGCAGGTGGCGGCGTAGCCCATGCCGCGCCCCTGGCACAGGAGGACCATCGCGCCCGTGTCCTCGCGCACGCTCACGGGCTGGAGCACCCCCCGGTGCACCCAGATCGTCTCGATGCGCTGGCGCACCAGGCGCAGGGACCAGAAGTCCGCGCACGGCCGGGCCGCGAGGAAGCAGCCCTCGGCCTTCTTGAACATGGAATATCTCCACGGCTTGGGATGCCGGCGGAAGACCCGGGGCGGGCCCTCCGGTTGAATTCTCTCACACCTCCGCCGCCGGAGGAACGGGCGCCGGCCCGGGGCCTCTCCGCGCCGGGCATGCTATGCTTCGAGCCGGCCGGGCGAATTTTCGCTCCCGTGGTTTTCGCTCTCATGGATAAGGCGATGGACGACGCCGCATCGGAGCTCGCCGAACGCCTGGCGCTCCTCGAGCAGGAGGTGCGCCAGCTCCGCCGGGTGCAGGAGTGCACGGCCGCGCTGATGTCCTCGCTCGATCTCTCCGAGACCCTCGACACCATCCTGCGCACCGCCCTGGACGTGGCCGGCGCCCGCCAGGGCTCGGTGCTCCTCTACGAGCCGGACCGGAAGCACCTGCGCATCGCGAACGCGGTGGGCCTGCGGGAGGAGACCGTCGCCGAGACCCGCGTCCCGGACGGCGAGGGCATCTCGGGCCGGGTGGCGCGCACCGGGGAGCCCCTCCTCGTCGAGAACATCGCCCGCGACCCGCGCTTCGCCGAGCGCCGGGCCCGCGCCGAGCGGTCGCGCTCCTTCGCCTGCCTCCCCCTCGCCTACCGCGGCCGCGTCCTCGGCGTCATGAACCTGAGCCACCCGAAGGGGAGAACCCCCTTCGGCAAGAGGCTCCTGCCCCTCCTCACCTCCCTCGCCCATCAGGCGGCGGTGGCCATCGTCCACGCGGAGATGCACCGCTCGCTCGTCGAGAAGGAGCGGATGGAGCAGCAGTTCGAGCTGGCGCGGGCCATCCAGGAGAGCTTCATCCCGCCCGTCCTCCACCTGACCGGCGGCGGCTTCGAGTTCTCCGGGCGGAGCGAGAGCGCCCGCGCCGTGGGCGGGGACTTCTACGACGTGCGCGAGCTGGCGGACGGCCGGCTGGCCTTCTACCTGGGGGACGTCTCGGGGAAGGGCGTGGGCGCCGCCCTCTACATGGCGCGGCTGCTGAGCGACCTGCACCACCTCATCGTGGCGGACCCCGACCCGCGCGCCGTGCTGGGCGCCCTGAACGAGTCGCTCATCAAGCGCAGCCGCCGCGGCATGTTCGTGACCATGCTCTACGGCCTCACCGCGCCGCGCGAGGGCGTGCTGCACCTCGCCTCGGCGGGCCACCTGCCCCCCCTCGTGCGGCGGGCGGACGGCTCGGCCGGCCCCCTGGGCGTGGCCGCCTCCACCCCGCTGGGCATCGCTTCCCCGGCCGCCTACGAGGCGACCGGGGTGGAGCTCCTCGCCGGGGAGGTGCTGCTGCTCTGCTCGGACGGCGTCACCGAGGCGCAGGGCCCCTCGGGCGCGGAGTACTCGGCCGGCCGGCTCGCGCTCGACCTCGAGAAGGCCGGGCGCAGCGCCGACTCCGCGGTGGACTTTCTCTTCCGCCGCATCCGCGACTTCCGGGACGGAGGCCCGCCCCGCGACGACGTGACGCTCCTCGCCGTCCGCGCGCAGTGAGGGCCTTCATCGAAAGCCCCTGATGGGAGGGAAGCCATGCCAGGCGCCGCGAAACGCCTCCAGCACGTGGGACTCCAGGTCAAGGACATGGAAGCCTCCGTCCGTTTCTACCGTGAGGTCGTGGGGCTCAAGCTCACCTCGATGCGCCCTTCTCCCCCCGCCCCCCGGGCCATATGCTTCCTGCGGGGCGCCGACATGCACCACGACGTGGTCCTCTTCGCCCAGCCCGCGGACGGCGATCCGGATGCCGCCGGTCCGGCCGATTCCCACTTCCGCAAGGACGTGGGCATCAACCACCTGGCCTTTGAACTGGGCTCCCGGGAGGACTGGCTCGAGGAGCTGGCGCGCATCCGCCGGGCCGGGGCGAAGATCGTCTTCGGCCCGGCGGTCCACGGCGCCGAGGGAGGGGACGAGAATCCCTTCGTGGGGGGAAGCGGGAGCCACTCCTTTTACATCCTCGATCCCGACGGCAACCGGGTGGAGTTCTTCTGCTGGATGATGCGGGTCAGCCGGCCCGGCTTCGCGGCGCAGGAGTTCGAGTCGTAGGGCGGGCAGCCGGGGCGGGCGGCTCCTCCGAAGAAGGATTTGTCGCCGGAATTCCCCGTAATTTCCCGGAAATTCCCGGAATTCGCCGGGAGCCCCACCGGCCCTCTCACCACCCTCGCGCGGCCTTGAAGTCCGCCGCCTCCTGCCGGTAGGCGAGCACCTGGGCGTCCTTCGTCCTCGCCTGGGCGATGGCTTGGTCCGCCCACGTGATATCGGCCTGGGTGTAGCTCGCGGGATCGCGCTTGACGTCCTGGGCGCGGGCCACGTCCTGGAGCGCCCGCAGCACGTGCCGCTCCTGCATCCGCGCGTCCTCGGCCCACTGCGGCGCCAGGTAGGCCAGGATGCGCTTCGAGGTCACCCGGTCCACGTCCTGCGCCGACAGCACCGACTCCCCGGCGAAGGTGGGCGGCACCGGATTGTGCGCCGCGACGACCGCCATCACCGCCGCCTCCGCCGCCTCGTCGTGAAGGAGAAGCTGCGGCTGCTCCCCTCCCCCTTCCAGCACCGCAGACCGGAGGCTCGCCTTCCCGCCCAGGCCCGCCGCCTCAAGCTCCCGGAAGAAGTGCGGCCCCGGCATCGCGCTCAGATTGATGATTTTCATTTCATATCCCCCCCATCGCCCATCCATTGGGTCCCCGAATCGACGAGTCGATTCGGGATGGGCTCCCTTATCCCCAAAAGACAATTTCGTGCCGGACCTGGCCCACGGTCGCCAAACCGCTCCCGGTGGTCTTCCGGATGAACAAGAAGGAATCCTGGACTCCGTTGGCGGCGGCGGCCTCCAGACGCTCCAGGCCGAACCCCGCCGGGTTCCCTCCCGCCGGGCTGTTGAAAAGCGAGTTCGGAAAGGTGGAAGCGCCGGTGCCGGCAATCGTGGGGTCCTTGCTGAGGGTCACATTTGAGGTGTGGCCCGCGGTGTCGTTGTATTGAAATCCCGACGCCCTGTGCTCAAAAGCATCGCCGGCGAACGCCAGCACCTGGAGGTTGTTGAGGCTGGTCCAGACCGCGTTTGGCGTGCTCGCGATGGAGATGTCGCTCGCGGCCGCCCGCTTGACCCGGTTCCAGAACGAAATCACGAACCTTTGCGCGGCCGTGTCCACGAACTGGACCGAGGCATCCGTCCGCGCCATCCCCACCAGCGTCCGCGTCACGTCGCCCGTCTTGATGGGCAGCTTGTTCGTCGTCAGGTCGGGCGCGGCCGCCGAAAGCTCAAGCGCCACCACCCCCGAATTATCGTAGGCATAAGCGTAGTAGGCCGTATTCGCGGCCAACCCAGCGTTCGAGATGGTCTTGGCCGCCCCGAGCGGCAGGAAATACGGGTCGCCGGAGACGGGATTGAAGGGAATCGCGTCCCCCCACAGGTTGCCGGGCGATGTAGACCTTTCAAGACGGCATTCGGTCGCCGTGGATTGCCGGAAGTAGCCCCCGCAGCCGACCGGGAGCTTCGAGGCGTTGTGCTTCCCGTCCACATGGTGCTCGACCAGCGCCAGGCGGTCAATGACCCGGGCCTTGGTCGGATGGCCGCCGCCGACGGCCTCTTCGGTGTATTGCGCCGAGACGTCCGCGCCGATGGGCATGCATGTTCCTCCTTTCGTTGTCCCCATGTAGGGGCGTATTGCAATCCGCCCCTACGGGGTGATGGAATTACGCGTAAATCGTCGTGTCCCGCTCCCCGCCGAGGAGCGCGCCGCCGGCCAGCCCCCGGGAGCCGTCCAGCGCGAAGGCCCGGGTGAGCCAGCGGCCGGTGTCCCGGAGGCGCAGCTCCACCGCCTGCTCGCGCAGGTCCACGCCCGCGGAGATCACCTGGCCGATCTGGTTGACGAGGGGCTCGAGCTCCGCGCTCCGCAGCCAGGGAACGGAGAAGGCGACGTAGTCGTCGGGCTCGACCTCGAGCGCCCGCAGGGTGGTGTCCCGGACGGTGATGACGCGGGAGGGGTCACGGAGGCGCTCGACGATGCGCCGCTGGACGGCCCGGGCCGCCGCCTCGTCCCGCACCCACTCCAGCTCGAGGCTCCCACCCGGGGGCAGGCGCACCCCGTAGAGGGCCTGGGAGGCGGCGTCTCGGGTGGACGCCCCGTCGTCGTGCCGCATGAAGCGGCCGTCCGCGAAGCCCGCCGCGTAGAGGACGGGCACCTGATTCACCGCCGAGTCCCGCGCCGTCTCGGCGAAGATCTCCGCCGCCCCCGAGGCAGGCAGCGCCTTCACGGGAAAGATGCTCCCCGTCTCCTCCCCCGCGATGAGGACGCGCACCCGCCCGTAGGGGTCCACCTCGAAGCGGCCGAGGAAGTCCCCCAGCAGCGAGGCGAGCACCTCGGCCGGGGAGCGGTCCTCCTGAAGGACGCCCGCCGCCTTGTAGCCGAGCGCCGACGCGGCCGACGCGGCGATGGAGAAGGCGCGCGGGTCGAGGTCCTGCGGGGAGAAGCCCCAGACCCTCGTCATCAGGTCCTCCACGATGCGGATGGGGCTCTCGATGAGGGCGCCCGAGGCGTCCTTCCTCCCCTTGCAGACGGCCTCGACGAAGCGCGCGGGCGCCACCGAGAAGGCGGCGGTGGCGATGACGCCCATCCCCTGGAAGTCCTGAGCCGGATTCAAGGTATAGAGGCTGGGATTGATCAGGCCATTGGCGTCGAACAAAGAGACGCTCCCCTGAATCTCGTGCCCCGCGACGCACCAGGCGCCCGCCCCCGCCGTGTCGATCTGGGGGCAGCGGTAGGCGCCGCGCCCGGGCCCCAGGCCCAAGGTGAGGTCGCCATAGGCGATGGGCAGGGCCTCCCCCGGGTCGCCGGGACTCGCGTAGCGCGAGGCGCGGGCGAGGCGGAAGGGATCGTTCAGGCGGTGCTTGGTCAAGTCAGCCATCTGATCTTTTCCTTTGTTGCTTCTGTAGGGGCGAACCTTGTGTTCGCCCGTCCGTTAGATCCGACCCGGCGCACCGATTCGAAGAGGGCGATGACGAGCATCGCCCCTACAAAAACCTTGCTTACGGTCCATTCCCCCCCCTCACGCCCCCTCGCATTCGAGGACCACCGCGCCGCGGCGCTCGACCACCCGGCGCACGATGAACGAGGCCAGCGGCAGCACGTCCTCGAGGGAGCGGCCGGCGAAGCCCACCCGCACGTCGAGCCGCCCGCCCACCACGGGCTCCTGGGCCAGGATGCGGCCCATCCTCGGGTGGCCCTCCCCGTCCGGGGCGTTCGAGAGGGTGAGGGTGAAACCCGAGAGCTCCTTCTCCCGGAAGGCCTCGAGCGGCGAGGTGCTCCCCAGGCGGCCCTGGAGGAAGCTCCCTCCGTCGATCACCCAGGCGTGTACCCCGAGCAGCGCCTCCGAGCCCTCGCCGAGCGCCACCTGGCCGTCCAGCGTCCAGCCGCCGTCCAGGAACCAGACCTGGCCGCCCTGCCCCACCAGCAGGTCGGGCGGGACCGCGCGGCAGAAGACGCGCCGCCCGTGGGCGTTCGTCAGGTGGTAGAGCACGAGGGCCCGCCGCCCCTCCCCGTGCCGGGCGAGATCGGCGATGGCGTTGTCGGTGGCCTGGCGCATGTCGTCCTCCGTGTCCGCGATGGCTACGAGGGGTCCCCGAGCGGCCCCGCCGCTTGGGGCCGGATGGCGTTGTCGGTGGCCTAGCGCATGGGAGGATCACCTTGTCGGTGGGAAGGCTTCTGTAGGGGCGATGCTTGTCATCGCCCTTCCGCGGGACCGTAGGGGCGAACACAAGGTTCGCCCCTACGGATGCGAGGTGTCTCTAGGCGAGCCTTTCGAGGAGCTCCAGATCGAAGGCGTAGTCGTCGGGGCCCTCCTCGGCGGGGGAGAAGGCCCCGGCGAGGGTGGCGAGGAAGAGGGAGTCCTGGTCGTCCACGTCGAGGTGGGCGAAGAGCGGCTTGTTGCGCTCGGCCTCCTTGTCCTTGGCCGCCTGGAACATGGAGAGGAAGAGGCCCTTCTGCTGGGCCGAGACGTGGGCGTAGGGCAGCAGCGCCCGCCGGCCGCGGTTGAGGAGCACGCTCCGCGCCGCGCCGCTCTCGGTTTCCTGCCCGCGCTCGAGCGCCTCCTCGGCCACCACGTTCCGCCAGGCGAAGCCGTAGGCGGGCTCGAAGTAGCCGCCGAGGTAGAGTTCCGCGATCTCGAGGTGGCCCGCCGGGTTCCCCGCCTCCCCCTCGATCAGGAGCCGCCAGAAGCGGTGGCTGCGCGGCGAGGTCGTGAGGTAGCGGGCCATCGTCCCCGCCCGCCAGGCCACCGGCTCATCGAGGGCGGGCACGCCCCAGGCGTCCGCGCCGTTCGCCTGGATGCGCACCGAGGCCGCGGCGGAGAGGTTGTGCCCGTGGAGAAGGAAGGCGTCCGGCGCCTGGGCCGCGCCCAGGTCGAAGACCAGGGCCTCGGCCGCGAGGGGCGGGCTCCCCGAGCGCCAGGCGGTGCCGGGGTCGAGGTCGTGGAGCATCTTGGGCGAGCGGAACTGGGAGGCCGTGGCCTGCCAGCGGTCCCCGGCCCGGAAGGCGGGCGCCGAGGCCCCGTTCGCGAAGCGCACCCGGACGCCCTGGCCGAGCGCGGTGTCGGTCAAGGCCGTGGGGAGGCCCGAGGCCTCCCAGCTCCCCACGGGGGTCGAGGTCTTCCGCCACTTGAACGCCGCCGTCCCCACCTCTCCCTCCGTCTCGATCTCGACGGTGTAGACCTCCTGGTCCTGGCCCGCGTAGGCCCCCGAGAAGACCGCCGCGCCCGCGCCGTTCGCCACGCGGGGCACCGCCCCCCCGACGACGGCCCGCGCGACCGAGGAGGGGGCGATCGCCGTCCCCGTCCCCAGCAGGTTCTGGTACATGAAGCGGTGCGACATGTAACCCTCCCCACATTTGATTTCGTAGGGGCGTATGGCATACGCCCCTCCTCTCGGACCGGTTGGCCGATCCGGGGACCCGATAAATGGGCGAACGCCGTTCGCCCCTACGTCACCTGCCCCTCCCCTTCACCCCTCCTCTCGAATCGACAGGTCGATTCGGGGACCCTGAAAGGCGGGGGGGCTCAAAGCCTTGCCCCTTCCCCCCTCAGGGGGGGGGAGGTATTGGGGGGGTGGGGTGAAGGTAGAAACCCCCTACGCCCCCGCGTGCCCGACGCGCCGCGACCGGAAGGTGCGCAGCCGCTCCTCGATGAGCCGCGCGAGCTTCTCCATCCCCCGCTCGTCCGGGAAGAGCGCCCCGCGCGCGTCGATGTTCACCGTGACCGGGCGCCCGGCCGGGCCCCCCGAGGCCCGCCGCTCCTCCTCGAAGAGCTCGCGTATGACCGGCCGGAGGCCCTCCCTGAGCGCCCGCACCGAGGGCTCGGAGTCCACGTTCAAGACATGCTCGGGCCCCCTCTCGCCCAGGAGCCTGAGGGAGGGCCCGGTGATGAAGCGC
>JACPUR010000010.1 GCA_016192135.1 Candidatus Tectomicrobia bacterium
CCGGCCATTTCCTCAGCCTCCGCAAGGACCACCTCGCCTCCTACAAACCCAAGGGGACGGACAAGTTCCACCCGGCCTTCGTGACCGACCACGGCTACTGGACCTACTACCGGGCGACGGTGGTGGTGCCCTTCTACAACACCCGGAAGGTGGCCGAGAAGGACGCCCCGAAGAGCTGGAAGGACCTCACCGACCCGCGCTGGAACGGCAGGCTCCTCCAGGCCCACCCCTCCTACAGCGGGAACATCACCACCCAGATCATCCTGCTGGAGAAGGTGCTGGGCTGGGGCTTCTTCGAGAAAGTCGCCGCCCTCAAGCCCAAGATCCAGCAGTCCAGCCTGGCCGGAATCCCCATCGTGGCGCGGGGAGAGTCCGACGTGGCGACGGGGAGCCCCCTCTACGCCATCTTGAACGCCATCAAGAAGGGCGAGCCCCTCAAGGTCGTCTACCCGCCCGAGGGGGTGCCCCTGAACACCATGCCCTATGGGGTGATGAAGAAGGCCCCCAACCCGAACGCCGCCAAGGTGTTCTCGGACTTCCTCTTCAGCCAGGAGGCCCAGCAGGTCCTCGCCGACCAGAACCTCTACGTCGGCCATCCCGGCGTGAAGTACCCCAAGGCCCTTCCCGACCTGAAGAGCCTCAAGCTCCTCGACCTCGCCCCCGAGGAACAGCAGAAGAAGAGTAAGGAAACCCAGGACAAGTTCCGCAAGGCATTCGGCGTTTAGCCTTCTCCGCCACCTGGAACCGCGCTTCCCCGCCCGCCCCCTTCCGGGGGGCGGGCGTTTTTTTCGGTTAAAATTCAATGGGTTACGCTTTATTCATCAATTGTGTTGTTTTGCATGGATAAAATGGAAATTAATGTTGACAAAACAACTTCTATTTCGCAGAATAATTCACGGCATTTCGGTTCTCTCCCCTCGCGGTTTCGCGCTGCCTCATTGGATGGAGAGCTAGGTCATGGATTGCTGCGAAGGCCCCCTCTGCCCGCAGGCCGGCACGTCCGAAAAACCTCAGGGCATCGGGCGGCGGACCTTGCTCCAGGGGATGCTGGCCGCGGCCGGGGGCGTCCTGATCTCGCCGGGCGGCCTCCCCGCCGCCCAGGCCCAGGCGAAGAAGATCCGCCTCGCGTTCTGCAGCCAGCTCCTGTGCATCGTGCCCTACGAGGTCGCCCGCGCCGAAGGCTATTTCAAGGAAGAGGGCCTCGACGTCGAGCTCGTCTACACGCGCGGCGGCAACGCCGCCATGCAGGCCCTCATCGGCGGGGCGGTGGACTACGCCGCCACCGCCTTCGACGTGGCCCTCCAGGCCTACGCCCGGGGGGCGAAGATCGTGCGTTTCGCCTCGACGGGCCGGCTGCCGCTCTTCGCCCTGGCCACGGCGCCCGCCAAGAAGGACGAGATCAAGGGCCTCAAGGATCTCGAGAACCGCTCGGTCGGCATCTCCGCCCTGGGGAACGCCGACCACATTATTCTCCTCTACCTGCTGAAGCAGGCCGGCGCCGACCCGAAAAAGGTGCGCTTCGCCATCCTCGGGCCCAACCTCTTCGACGCCCTGCGCCTCGGGCAGGTCGACGCCGGCATGGTGCAGGAGCCCGCCCTCACCCTCCTCGGCCAGTCGGGCTCGCGCGTGCTCGTGAACACGATGGACATCGGAGACGCCAACAAATTCCTCGGCGGCGCCTACGAGTTCATGGGCGTGGCCGTCCGGGCCGACGAGCGGGACCGCCGCCTGGACGAGATGCGGCGCCTCGCCCGCGCCCTGGGCAAGGCCCTCCGGGCGACGAGGACCGAGCCCGTGGAGCGGCTCATCGGCGCGCTGCCCAAGGCGATGGTCGCGGGCGGAAACACCAAGCACCTCGCCGCCGCCCTGGAA
Source organism: Candidatus Tectomicrobia bacterium (assembly GCA_016192135.1). Lineage (NCBI taxonomy): Bacteria > Pseudomonadati > Candidatus Tectimicrobiota > Candidatus Tectimicrobiota bacterium. Next base: position 1,873 of record JACPUR010000010.1, read on the forward strand.
CGCCACCGGAAGTCCCTGTACCCCGAGAACCCCAAGATCGACCCGGCGGCCTCCCTCCGCGTTGCGAACTCGCACCGGGAGGCCGGAATCCTCAAGGACGGGGTCGACCCCAAGGGCGTCCTCGATCTCAAAGTGCTGGGGGGCTGATCAGGCATGCTCCGCGTCTCGCGAGTCACGCTCTCCTACGGGGACGAGCCCGTCCTCGAGGGGGCGAGCATCAAGGTGGAGGCGGGGCAGTTCACCAGCCTCGTCGGGCCCTCCGGCTCCGGGAAGTCCTCCCTCCTTCGGGTGATCATGGGGCTCCAGCGGCCCGAGGCGGGGCTCATCGACCTCGCCGCCGGGCGCGAGGAGGTGGGCATCCTCTTCCAGGACGACGCGCTGCTGCCCTGGCGCACGGCCCGCGAGAACGTGGCGCTGGGCCTGCGGGCGCGGGGCGCTGAGAAGCGAAAGGCCGGCGAGGAGGCCCTCTCCTGGCTGCGGCGCATGGGCCTCGCCGGCTTCGAGGACCGCTACCCCCGCGAGTTGAGCGGCGGCCAGCGCAAGCGGGTGGCCATCGCCCAGGTGCTGGCCCTCCGGCCGAGCCTCCTCCTGATGGACGAGCCCTTCGCCTCCCTCGACGCCATCGTGCGCCACCGCCTCACCCAGGACCTGCTGGGGCTGGTCGAGCGCGAGCGGCTGACGGTCCTCCTCGTCACCCACGACCTCGAGGAGGCCATCGTCCTCTCCGACACCGTTTACCTGCTCTCGCAGGGGCCGCGCGCCTCGGTGCGCGAGTGCTACCACGTGCCCATCCCCCGGCCGCGCGACCTCCTCCAGGCGCGGGCCCACCCGGCCTTCGGCCCCCTGCTGAGCCGGCTGTGGCAGGACCTCTCGGAGGAGGTGGGCGAGCCGGAGCCCACCGCCGAGCTGCTGAGGCAGGAGGCGTGAGGCAGGCCCTGGACCGGCCCTGGCTCCGCCAGCTCCTCGCCCTGGCCCTCTTCCTGGGGCTGTGGGAGGGCGCCGCGCGCGCGGGCCTCGTGAACCCGTTCTTCCTGCCTCCCCCCTCCCAGGTGGGCGGGGTGCTCCTCACCCTGGTGGCCGAGGGCTCCATCTGGCCCCACCTCTACGCCACCTTCCTCGCCGCCCTGATGGGGCTGGCCGCCGGGATCGGGGCGGGGGCCGTCCTGGGCTTCGCGGGGGCGCTGCTCCCCTGCGTGGCCGAGCTCCTCGTGCCGGTCATGATCCTCCTGAACGCCGTCCCCCGCGTCATCCTGGCCCCGCTCTTCGTCATCTGGCTGGGGATCGACCTCGAGTCCAAGGTGGCGCTCGCCTTCGTGCTGGTGGCGGTGGTGATGTTCTTCGCCGTCTACAGCGGCATCAAGGAGGTGGACAAGCGCCTCGTCGAGCGCGTCCGCACCCTGGGCGGGGGCCGGTGGCTACTGCTCCGGGAGGTGTACGTGCCCTCGGTCATCGTCTGGGTGATGGGGGGGATGAAGGTGGCGGTGGGCTTCGCCTTCACGGGCGCGGTGGTGGGGGAGTTCGTGGCCTCGAGCCGGGGGCTGGGCTACCTCCTCTCGTTCGCCCAGAGCACCTACAACGCCGCCCTCTCCCTCGCCCTGGTGATCCTCGTCATCGGCTTCGTGCTGCTCCTCTTCGCCACGGCCGGCCTGCTCGAGCGGCGGCTGCTCAGGTGGAAGTACCGGTAGGGCTCTGACCGGGGCATATTCCGGCCCCTCCGCGTCCCGCTCTGATACAAAAACCGTGATCCAGATCACTCATTTTGCGCTATTTTCGTATTTTCCTGCCTCCGGTTCATGTTACTTTTTATTTACGTCTTAAAATGGGATGGGAAGGGGGGAGGCTCCCGGAGCCTCCATCCGTCCCGGAAAAAATATACAGAGGGGAGGAAACGCCATGAGACGCGTCATTGCCGCCACTTTCACCGCCGCCGGCTTCCTGCTCGCCGCAGGCGCCGCCCAGGCCCAGCCGGTCCAGAGGCCGGGCACGCCCCAGGGGCCTCAGGCCCGGCTGGCCTGCAACAACGTCAAGGACCCGGGCCAGCGCGGGGCCTGCATCGCCAAGGCCTGCGCCCCCGTGCCCGCTCCCTTGAAGAAAGCCTGCATCGACGGGACAGGCCCCTTCGCCAGCAAACCCCCCGTGAAGCCTCCGGTCAAGCCCGTCGTGGGCAAGCCGCCCCTGAAGCCGCCCGTCCCGAACCCGGCCGCCGCCCGGTGGGCCTGCAACAACATCAAGGACCCGAGACAGCGCGGCGCCTGCATCGCCAAGGCCTGCGCCCCCGTGCCGCCTGCCGTGAAGCAGACTTGCCTCTCGGGCACCGGCTCCTTCGCCGGCAGGCCGCCCGTGAAGCCGCCGGTCAAGCCCGTCGTGGGCAAGCCGCCCCTGAAGCCCCCGGTCGGCAAGCCCAACGCCGCCCTGCTGAACCAGAAGAGGTCGCAGCTCACCAGCCTGCGCAACGAGGTGCTCCGGCTCTGCCAGCAGGTTTATGACGGCAAGGCCGAGGCCGACTGCATCGCCGGCGCCTTCCCGCCGATCCCCCGGGCGCTGCCCTTGAAGAAGCCCGCGAACTAGCACAGCCACAAGAAGCAGGACGAAAACCGCCCTCTGGGTTTCCGGGGGGCGGTTTTTTTCCTCTCGCCCCATGAAATCACTATAAATTCTTCAAAAGATTTGGCCGCCCTGAAATTTCATCCTGAGAACAATCGGGTGACTCATGTCACAATTTATCTAAAAATTTCAGAATGAACCCACTTTCGCATATGCTATCGTAAATGAATCCGGACTAAGGAAACGGCGATGCGTGCGGCATCCTTCCTTTTGCTCCGGCCCATGGGGAGGGTCAGGTCATGAAACGCTGTACCGCCGCCATTGTGGGTTTCGCAGGCCTCCTGATGCTAGTCTCGGATGTCTTGGCCCAGGTTCCCCCACCGCTTGGCCCGCCGCCGAGCCCGGCCCAGATCGCCGCCCGCCGGGCCTGCAACGCCCAGCCCGCGGGCCAGGCCCGCACCAACTGCATCAATGCCGCCTGCGCCGGCGTCTCGACTCCCTTCCGCGGCGCCTGCATCAGCGGCATCGCCATGTTCGCCAGCGCCCCGTCCGTGCCGACCAACGTGGCCCAGCGCCGGGCCTGCAACAACGTGCCCCCGGCCAACCGCGGAGCCTGCATCAATAGCGCCTGCGGCCCCGTGGCGCCCCAGTTCCGCCAGGCCTGCCTCGCGGGCGCCGGCCCCTACGCGGCCGGGCCCACGCCCCCGGGCGGGCCCACCAACGTGGCCCAGCGCCGGGCCTGCAACAACGTGCCTCCGGCCAGCCGCGGAGCCTGCATCAACTCGGCCTGCGGCCCCGTGGCCCCCCAGTTCCGCCAGGCCTGCCTCGCGGGCGCCGGCCCCTACGCGGCCGGCCCCACGCCCCCGGGCGCGCCCACGAACGTGGCCCAGCGCCGGGCCTGCAACAACGTGCCCCCGGCCAACCGCCAGGCCTGCATCAACTCGGCCTGCGGCCCCGTGGCGCCCCAGTTCCGCCAGGCCTGCCTCGCGGGAGCCGGCCCCTACGCGGCCGGGCCCACGCCCCCGGGCGGGCTCCAGCAGCTGAACACCCTGCGGAGCAGCATCTCCAGCCAGCGCAGCCGGGCCCTCGCTCTCTGCCGGCAGCTCTATGACGGCGCGCAGGAGCAGGCCTGCATCCGCGGCCTCTTCCCGCCCGCACCCGCCCCGGCCAACTAGCCGGACGCATCCAGCCACAGAAACAGACCGGCCCCCCGGAGCGATCCGGGGGGCCGGTTTTTGCGAGCGGGAGGGCTACAGAGATTTTCCGCCGATCAGGCCAATCAGCGCTCCGAAGCGCATCCAGAACGCCTCCCAGGTCCGGTCAATCACTTTGGCCACCCCAGGAGTTGGATTGTCGAAGTAGATGGACAGGGAAACACTCGCGATAAAGGCAAGCAGTGTGATGCCCATGATCGTGAGCAACGCCCATTTGAATAGATAAGCATTGTCTAATGTGACCGCCCACTCTCATTCGAAGGATGGGGAGAGGAGGTCACGATGCTCTATTTTGAAGTCTTGGAATTTTCCGTGCGCGGCCGGATTTCAGTTTTGGTGGGGGTAATTGTGATGGTCGAGGTGACCATGGGGTTGGCAAAAGTATCCTTGAGGATGGCCGCCGCCTTTCGGAACACCAGAATTCCTTTGCTCATCGCCGGGGCCTTGCCATTTTGCCTGGGCATTTGAGGCCTCCCGATTCAACCACCCATAAAAAATAGCATAAATTTCACATTACTCCGCCATTTTCTCCTCCCCCACCTCCATCCCGAACTGCCCGGCGAGGTGGCCGAAGAGCTTGCCGGCGGCGTCGTTCCCCATCCAGCCGCGCGAGGTGGCGAGGTCGAGGGCCTGGCCCATCCGGAGGAGCGCACCCGAGAGCTTCTCGGTGTCGCGCACGGAGATCTCAGGGAGGACAGGCCTCGCCCCCGCGCGGAGCGCCTCGGGCGGGAGGGCCCCCGCGCGGTGGGCCTCCTCCAATTGTTTGTCCGCCATCTGCTGGAGCATGTGGCGCACGGTGCGCTGGCGGCGCGTCATCTTCTTGAAGGCGGGGAGCTCCATGCTCTCGGCCGAGGCGCGGTTCACGTCCTCCCCCTGGGCGAACCAGTGGGAGGGCACCCCCGCGCCCCCGAGCAGGAGGCCGCGCATGAGCTTGGCGATGCCCTGCGCCCCGCTCTCCCCGCCCCGGAGGTCGGGGGTGACGGCCCGCCACTCCTCCTTCTCGTTGTGCACCCGCACGCTGGAGGGCCTCGGCGCCGCGCCGTTCTGGGCGAGCCATTCGGCGACGCGCTCGGGCCCCGCGCCCTTGAGCGTCACGTCGTAGATGAAGGAGTTCTGGAGGCGGGCGCGCTCGGCCGCGTCGAAGATGAAGCGCTCGTAGATGTCGATCCAGTCGATGGCGGCGAGGAGGTCGGAGCTGCCCCGCGGGGCGTCGCTCGCCTTGTTGATCTGGAAGAGAAACGCCTCGCCGTCCCCGAAGCGCTCACGCTCCCGCTGGGCGGCCGCGCCCAGGTATTCGCGGGGATCTCCGCCGAGCACGGTGCGGAGCCGCTTGCCCGAGCGCGAGGGCCCGAGGCCCCCCTCGGGCTTGAGCACGACGCCGATGGGCAGGGCGCAGTTGTCCGGGTCGGGCACCACCTCCTCGATCCAGCGCGGGGAGACGTAGCCCAGCCGCACCCGGCCCTCGAAGCGCGAGACGGCGGCGGGCAGCAGGAGCTCCCCGAAGATGGCCAGCTCCGAGACCAGCCGCTCGACGCGCAGGTCGAGCTGGTTCACCGGGTCGCCCCAGAAGCCCTGGACGCAGGCCAGGGCGCGCGGGTCCTCGGACTGCCAGGAGACGCCCTCCCCCACCACGTGGTCGGTGACGATCTCGATGAGGCGCTGGCCCACGAGGTTGGTGAGCCAGAGCTCGTAGGCGAGCCGCTGCATCCGCTCGTGCGTGGCGGGGCTCACCCCCGAACGCCCGCCCGAGAGGCTCCGCCAGACCCGCTCGTCCGGGTCCAGCCCTCCGCTCAAGAGCCGGCGGAAATCCGTCTTCGGGCGGCGATAGCCGAGGTTCGAGGGCGCGCCATTGGGCTTCGAGGGCGCCCCCTCGCTCTTGAGGCGTACTCTTTTGGAGCCTGCCGCTTTCCGTGCCATCCCTAATCCCTCCTGAAGAGGCGCCGCGCGCCTTCCGTCCCTCCCGGGCCTCCCGCGCCGGCCGGAGGAGCGGGGAGGGTGGTGCCCCCCGCGTCGGGGGCGAGGATGCCCTCCCCCTCGGCGAGCTCCTCGGCCAGCTTGGCGAAGGCGCAGGCGAAGCCGTAGTGGTTCTCGTTCCGCTCGTAGAGGAGCGGGCGCTCGCCCGTCCCCCGGCGGCTCTTGCGCAGGTTCATGAGCTGGCCCTCGACCGAGGCCAGCAGGGCCTCCTCCGCCTCGTTCCGGGGCCGGGGCCAGCGCACCGGAGGCGTCTCGCGGTGGAACTCCTCGACGAGGAGGTCGAGGAGTTCCTCGCGGCTCAGGCGCACGTGGCGGCGCGCCACCTGGAGGAAGGAGACCTCCTTCACCCCCATCGCGCCCCCGGTGTGGCGCCAGATGAAGGCGCCGCCGGGCAGGAGGTCGTGCACGGCGCGGGCGGCCTGGGTGTGGGGCCCCCCGTCGATCACCGCGCCCTCGACGCCCAGGCGGTCGAAGACGAGGCGGCAGCGCTCGACCAGCCGCTCGACGGGCGGGGCCTCGAAGTGCACCCAGCGCGCGCCGCCGTCCCGCACGCGCTCGCGCACGGCGATGGCGCAGCGGTCCCCCGTGTCGATGCCGCAGAAGCGGGGGGCGGTCATCGCACGGCCTTCCAGGATTCCGCAGGGGCGGTTCGCGAACCGCCCCTACGAACGTCATTCGGTGTCATCACGCTCCTCCTGGGCCATTCAGAATCGCCTGTCACCCATGCGCCCGGTCTACCCTGTTACCTATGTGCCCGGTTCGGGTCCCCGCTTTTCCCCTCCCCCTCCGGGGGAGGGTGGGGTGGGGGAGGGCCGCAGGTGGTTTTCCCTCCCCCCGTCCCCCTCCCGGAGGGAGGGGGAGAGGCCCGCCATCGGCTGGCCGCAGCCGGAGAAGGAGAAAAGACGGCGCCAGGCACCCGGCGTGAAGCGGAGATTCGAACTCACGCCGGCACCTCCTCGAGCCAGCAGGGCGCGTCGTCCCGCAGGCGGCGGAAGAGCGCCCGGGTCAGGGGTTGCATCTCGCCCGCGTCGGGCATGGCGAGGGAGGAGCAGCGGAACCTGGCGCGCTCCCCGGGCAGGCGGGCCGCCTCCCACTTGGCGGCGACCCGCTCCAGCCCGATGGCGGGGACGGCGAGCTGGGAGAGGCGGTAGCTGCGCTCTCCTCCGGACTCGCCGGGGGCGGCGGCGGCCCAGCGGCCGCCCCGGGGGGAGAGGGCCGCCCCGCAGCCCGGGCAGGCGAGGAGGAGCCGGCCCTCCTCCTCCTTCAGGACCCCCGGCCACTCCTCCTCGAGCGCCCACTCCTTGCCGCAGCCGAGGCAGGGGACGAGCCAGCGGCGCTGGTCCCCGCGCAGGTACATGGCGTGGATGCCCTCGCCGGGCATGCGGCCCACCGCCAGGTTGACGGTCAGGGCGAGGCGGGAGGCGTCCAGGCGGTCCTCGGACCACTTGAGGTTCCCGGGCGGAAGGTCGTCCACCTCGTCCCGGATGAGGAGGTCGAGCGGAAGGGAGATGGCGTTGCCGATGTCCCGGAGGCCCAGGACGTAGAGGAAGCGGGAGCCGTCCACCCGGGGGAACTCGAGCAGGCCCTTGGGGGAGGCCCCCTTCCAGCACCCCTCCCGCATGGCCCGGGCGAGCTTCGAGCCCCGGAGGAGGGGCCGGACGCGGGTCGCGTCGAAGCGGTCGGCGAAGTCCTGGTCCGGGAGGAAGTAGCCCACGTTCAGGCGGCGGACGGCGGCGGCGTAGAGCGCCAGCCCGATGGCCAGGGTGGTGAGGCCCACCTGGGCGCCCTTGAGGACGCTCACCGTCCGGCCCGGGAGGCCCAGGCGGAGGATGCCGTCCAGGTGGGCGGCGATCTCCCGGAGGGGCTCCCGGCCCCGGAAGGTGAAGCCCCTTTCCCCGGCCCGGATCTCCTCCTTCAGGAAGGCGCCCAGCGGGGGAGCCTCGGCTCCGAAAGGGGCGTCCCCTTGTAAAATCTGCCCCAGAGCTGGGTCTTTTTTTCTAGGATGACCCATTCTTTCCCGCACTTGCCACCTCCCCCGGGGCGCCAGGCGCGCCCGCAGGGAGGGAATGTAGGGCCTCCGGCCGGAAAGCCCGTTACAGCAAATCGCAGCAAATTACGCCATTTTCATGCACGAGGTGGAAATGTCGGGGGCGGGGGCGTAATCTTGCAGAAACAACCCTGGTTTAGGCTATGCTGGCCGCCGCGCGCGGGCCGGCTCGGGGGAGACCCGGCCCGGGCGGCGGCTCCCCGGATTCTTTCCCGACCTCGCACGAAGGAGAACGCCTCATGAAGACCGCACGCCTGGCCTTCCTGGCTGGACTCTGCCTGGCCGCCGGCCTCGCCGCCCTGCCGGGCGGGGTGTGGGCCGCGCCCCACAAGTTCGCCATGATCGTCCCCGGGCCCATCGAGGATTCGGACTTCAACTTCCGGGGCTACGAGGTGGTCGAGGACGTGAAGAAGCACTACAAGATGCCGGCCTCGCTCTCGGAGCGCATCTCCCCGGCCGACGCCGAGCGCGTCGCCCGCGAGTACATCGCCTCGGGCCACACCATCGTGGCCTTCCACGGCGGGCAGTACTTCAGCCTGGTGAGGAAGCTCTCGCCCGCGTTCCCCAAGACCGTCCTGGTCATCGAGAGCAGCGCCCCCGGGACCTTCGGCAAGAACGTGTGGAACGTCCACCGCAAGTTCAACGAGGGCTTCTACGCCTTCGGCGCCCTGGCGGGCCTCTCGACCAAGACGAACAACATCGGCGTGATCGCCGGCATCCAGCTCCCGGATTTCCGGGCCTCCATCAACTCCATCTCGGACGCCCTCAAGCAGGTGAACCCCAAGGCGAAGCTGGTCTACTCCTTCACCGGCGACCAGAACGACCCCATCAAGGCGCGGCAGACGGCCGAGGCCATGATGGCCAACAAGGTGGACTTCATCATCAACATGGTGAACCTGGGGGTGTACGGCGTGATCGAGGCGGCCAAGGCCTCGAAGAACAAGGTCCTCGTCACCACCTTCTACACCGACAAGACCGAGAAGGCCCCCGACCACCTGGCGGGCACCCTGATCCTGGACTTCCGGCCGCCCTACCGGAAGGTGGTGGACGGCATCCTGAAAGGGCAGACCTCCGGCTACGTGGCCATGCAGCCGGGCAACGGCTTCGAGTTGGCGGGCATCCGCAACGTGCCGCCCCAGGCGGCCGCGAAGACCAAGGAGTTCTTCGAGAAGGTGCAGAGGGGCGAGATCAAGGTCCGCAACGAGCTGACGAAGATCGACATGGCCAAGTAGCGCGCCGGAAAAGGAAAAGGGCCGGGGGGTTCCCCCCCGGCCCTTTTTTTTCATTCCGGTCCGCGAATCACCCCGCGCGCGCGATGACGGCGATGGGGCCCCCGCCCGGGGGGCCCTGGTGCTCGGCCCCGCCCGAGACGTACAACATCGGGTCCCCCACCACCGCGGCCACGACGGCGTTCACCACCGAGCGCGCGTGGCGCGTGCTGTTGATGTCGGAGTCGTCGAGCATGGTGTGGCGGCGGCCCCGGATGAGGCCGTCGGGGCTCGCCTCGCACTTGGCCAGCACGTTCACGATGCGCTCGCGCTGGGCCGGGCTCAGGCTCCACTCGAAGCGGATGCCCGCGCTCTCGAGGGCGGCCTTCACGGCGTCGCGGTCGATGGCGTCCCGCATGACGCTGTGGCCGATGACGAGATCGCCCCCCCAGGCGGGGCTGTTCCCGAAGACCATGACCTCGTTGCACATGAGCTCGATGCCCGCCGAGGTGGAGGCCACGCCCGAGGCGAGCGACCAGTCGTGGCAGATCACCTCGTCATGGAGCTGGTCCGCCCGCACCTCCCCCACCGCCAGGGCCGCCCCCAGCGCCGAGGCTCCGCGCGAGTAGGCCATGGACTTGTAGGTGTCCTCGACGCGCACGCTCTCCCCCCGGCCCCGGGCGTCGCGGATGCGCTCGGCCGTCACGAGCGGGCACTTGACCTGGACGAAGTGCACGTCCGAGGGGTCCTCGATCCCCGCGTCCTTCATGAGCTTGCGGACGAGCTCGGCCGTCGCCTCGGCCTGGGGCATGCGGCCGATCTCCTCGGGGCGGAACTCCCGCGTGTGGCCCGAGGCCACGGCCAGGCGCTTCGCGCCCCGGGCGGGGGCTGCGCCGTCCCGCGAGGCGGAGAGGACGGTGAAGTGCGGGCTCATGGCCCCCTCGGTGCCCCCCGACATGATGAGGGCGATGCGCCCCTCGGCCTCGCGGCGCGAGACGCCCAGCTTGCGGGCGAAGTAGTCGCTCAACACGAAGTTGCTGAAGCCTCGCGAGAAGTCGTTGACGCAGCCGTTCCCCTCGGTCTTGCCCATGATGCAGAGCACGTCCTCGGCCCTGAGGCGGCCGCTCTCGACCAGCCCGGCCACGCCCTCGATGTCGTCCGGGGCGCGCATCGGGACGCGGAAAACCTTGGCTTCCATGGGTCCGATCTCCAAAACGGGGGAACCGGGGTCTGCTGATGGCTCAGATCAGCCAGAGCAAGGGGCCATTGCCTCGATAGAGCGACGAATCGCTGTCACCCTGAGCCCTGCGCTTGCGCTCAGGACAGGCTCCGCGAAGGGTATCGGTTTGATTCAAAACCGATATTCTTCGCTCCCTATGGCCGCTCAGAATGACAGGCTGAACCCTCTGTCATGCAAAAGGCAGAGAAACCGAAAATGGCGCAGTTGAGCCACTCTCCCTATTCCCTGAAATTCACGTATTGGAGGGGGAGGTCCACCTTCATTCCCCGGCAGAGGGCGATGGCCGCCTGGAGGTCGTCCTTCTTCTTGCCCGAGATACGCACCTCGTCCCCCTGGATGGCGGCCTGCACCTTGAGCTTGGAATCGCGGATGGCCTTGGAGATGGCCTTGGCCGTGTCCTGGTCGATGCCGTTGCGGACCCTGATCGTCTGGCGGAGCGCGCCGCCCGAGGCGTCCTCGGGCTTCTGGTAGTCGAGCGCGCGGGCGTCCACCTTGCGGCGGGTGAGGTAGGTGTTCAACAGCTCATGCATCTGCTTGAGCTTGAACTCGTCGTCCGCGAGGAGGACGAGCTCCTCCTCCTTGCGCTCGATGGAGCACTTGCTCCCCTTGAAGTCGAACCGCTGGGCGATCTCGCGGCGGATGCCCTGCACGGCGTTCTCGACCTCCTGGAGGTCCGTGCGGGAGACGATGTCGAAGGAGGGCATTCTTGAGGCCTCTTCTGTCGAAAACGGGGGCGGGCCGGGGCTGTTTCCTCCTTCATAGCAGAACGGCGGCGGGGCGCAAGTGCGCGGCGGGGCCGCGGGCGGCGGGCCAGCCTCGAAACATTCCCGAAACCTTGCTTTGATATGAAGAAGATTACCCCACACGGGCGCGGGCGGCTCCTCCGGGACCCGCCCGCACGGCCGATCGCCCGGGAGGCGCCTTCGGCCGGCCGCCCCAACGCCGCACCGCCGTACGGCAGGAGGGAAACCGACGTGTCTCGACCGCTGAGGATTGCCGCCGCCGCGGCCCTGGCCGGAGGGGCCGGGCTGCTCCTTCCCGCGCTCGCCCTGGCCGCCGAGGCGAAGAAGCTCGACCCGGGCAACACGGCGTGGGTGCTGACCTCGACGGCGCTGGTGCTCTTCATGACCATCCCGGGCCTCTCGCTCTTCTACGGCGGCCTGGTGCGGGCGAAGAACATCCTCTCGCTCCTCATGCAGTGCTTCGCCATCACCTGCCTCGTCTCCCTCCTCTGGCTCGCCTACGCCTACAGCCTGGCCTTCACGGAGGGCGGCGGCGCGAACGCCCTGCTGGGCGGGCTGGGCAAGGCCTTCTTCAAGGGGGTGGGGGTGGAATCGCTCCAGGGCGACATCCCCGAGACCGTCTTCGCCATGTTCCAGCTCACCTTCGCCATCATCACCCCGGCGCTCTTCGTGGGCGGCTTCGCGGAGCGGATGAAGTTCTCCTCCCTCCTCGTCTTCACGGCGCTGTGGGTCACGCTGGTCTACGCGCCGGTGGCCCACTGGGTGTGGGGCGGGGGCTGGCTCGCCGGTCTCGGCGCCCTCGACTTCGCCGGCGGGACGGTGGTGCACATCAACTCGGGCGTGACCGCCCTGGTGGCGGCGCTCATCATCGGGCCGAGGCGGGGCTTCCCCGAGACCCCGATGATCCCCCACAACCTGCCCATGACGGTGACGGGGGCGGGGATGCTCTGGGTGGGCTGGTTCGGCTTCAACGCGGGCAGCGCCCTGGCGGCGAACGGCACGGCGGGGATGGCCATGCTCGTCACCCACATGTCGGCGGCGGCGGGGGCCCTCGCCTGGATGGTGAGCGAGTGGACGCGCCACGGGAAGCCGAGCGTGCTGGGCATCGCCACGGGGGCGGTGGCGGGGCTGGTGGCCATCACCCCGGCCTCGGGGACGGTGGGGCCCATGGGCGGGCTCCTGCTCGGCGCGCTGGCCGGGTTCATCTGCTTCAGCGCCACCTCCTACATGAAGCAGGTGCTCAAGGTGGACGACTCGCTCGACGTCTTCCCGGTGCACGGCGTGGGCGGCCTGCTGGGGGCCATCCTGACGGGGGTGTTCACGGCCAAGGGCCTGGGCGGCGCGGGCTTCGCCGAGGGCATGACGCTGGGCCGGCAGCTGTGGGTCCAGATCGTGGGGGCGGGGGCCACCCTGGTGTACGCGGGGGTGGTTTCGTTCATCCTGCTCAAGATCGTGGACGCGGCCATGGGCCTGCGGGCGCCCGCGAACGAGGAGGTCGAGGGCCTGGACCTCGCGCTGCACAACGAGACGGGCTACGAGCTGCGCTAGCCCTCCCGGAAAAAGAAAGCGGGGCGGCCCAAAGGGGCCCGCCCCGCTTTTTCTTTTTTCGTGAGGCGCCGCTGGCTGACTTCAAGCGCGGTATCGCGCGGCCGACACGGAAGCCATCCTCCCTCCCCCGCCGGGGGAGGGCCGGGGAGGGGGAGCGACCTGGAGTCTCCCTCACCCCACCCCCTCCCGGAGGGAGGGGGAGAGCCAAGACTGCGTGGCATCCCCTCGCGAGACGCTCAGCGACGAAAAGGAGATGGTCCGCGGTTGGCGCCGCTAGCCGGCCGCCTGATCCTTCCGCGCGGCGAGCGGGAGGAGGACCTCCGACACCTTCTCGGCCAGGTCGGTGGGCGAGATCGGCTTGAGCAGGAAGGCCGAGATGCCCAGGCGGGAGAGCTCCTGGACGGTGGCGACCGTGGCGTTCTCGGAGAGGACCATCACGGGCAGGTGCCGGAGCGCGGCGTGCTCGCGGATGTGGCGGACCAGATCGAGGGTGGTCATCCCGGGCTGGTGGAGATCGCAGACCACCAGGTCGAAGGGCACGCCCCGGCCCTGTGCGAGGAGCTCATCGAGGAGCTTCTTGGCGGTGGCGCCGCTCTCGGCGAGCACGAGCTTGCGCATGCCGAAATACTTGAAGGCGTTGCCGATGTTGGCCCACGCGCCCTTGTCGTCCTCGACCATGAGGACGGTGCGCTCCCTCAGCTCGTGAGGAAATTTCGTGAAAACGATGGCGGCGCCCTCCACCCACCCGCCTGGAACGGGCGGCCCAGGACGGCTGACAGGATCATCTTCGCTTGGACCGGGCGAAATATAGCGGGCAAGGGCCCGCGGGGAGCGGCGCGGAAATGATAACCAGGGATGAGTCCAAGAAGGTATAACCTTCTTCACATTCCGCCCCGCTTCTCAAGTTGATATCACACCGGGCGGAGCCGGGCAAGAAGAATCGCCCTCCGCGCGCGCCTCGGGCGGGGCCGGGAGCGCGGGAAAAATCTTCCGCATCTCGGCGAGAAGCCCGGGCTTGTCCCGGACGCCCTCCAGCACCTCGTTCATGATGTCCTGGCGCGCCTGGGCGTAGAGCTTCTCGTGCCGAATGCGCAGCCGGTCGCCCGCCAGGCGGGCGCTCTCCAGGTTGAGGATGTAGCGGGTGAGGTCCGCGGGCTTTAGCTCCTCCATCGCCTTGGGCGAGAGCAGGGAGGAAGCCTCCACCATCTGGCTCATCAGCACCCGCCGGGCCATGTAGGCGGTCGCCTCGATCGGGTCCAGCTCGTCCGGCGCGAGCCCGGCCGCGTGCGCCATCAGGCTCTCGACCTGCTTCTCGATGGCCTTGGCGCGCTTGAAGGCCTCTTTCAGCCGCTTGGAGGCGGCTTTGGCGCCGGCCGCCGGAGAGGGCGGGGCCGTCTCGGATTCCGGATTCGCGGGCGGAGTCTTCTTCCTCGCGGCCATCACAGCTCTCCCACCAGGATGTCGGCCGCCTCGGGCAGCGCCCCCTCGAGCAGCCCCCGCCCCTTGCGAGTGAGGTGCACCTCGTAATCGGTGAGGAGTCTCCCCAGCGCGTTCGGCACCGATTTGCGCAGGAGGCCCCGCCCGGCCAGCTCGTCCACGAACCGCTCCAGCGTGGCGCGGGAGAGGGCCTCCCCCTCCTCCCGGTGGCCGGCCTCGCGCAGGGCGCTCCAGAGCAGGAAGCTGCCCACGGCGGCCTCGGCGCGGAAGGCGCCTTGGTAGTAGAGGCTCTTGAGGATGTCCCCCCGGAGGATCCGGGCGCTCAGCTCGTTCACGGCTATCGGCTCCCTCTCGATTCCGGACCGCGCTCAGGAGGCGGCCGATTCCCCCCGCAGCGCGGCGATGCCCTCGTTCGCCCGGCGCAGCTCGGCGAACACCTCAGAGAAGGCCTGGCGGATGCCCTCGAGCTCCCGGGCGATGTCGTCGCGGCGCGCGAACCGCAGGTGCACCTCGTCGATGCGTCCCTCGGCCCGCTCGACGCGGAGCCGGAGCGCCTCCTCGGCCGCCTCGATCTGCCGCCTGAGGGCCCGCTCCGCCCGCTCCATCCGGCCCCGCAGCTCCATGTAGAGGATACGGCTCAGCACCCCCAACAGGGTGAGCGCCAGGGTCAGCCCCCCGGCCGCGGCTCCGGCCATCCCCTCTCCCAGCCAATCCGGCATTCCCGTTCTCCTTCCCTCGGGCGCCTCCGATCCTCCTCCCGGCGCGGCCAGGCGCCGGAGAAGGGAATATAGGCGGCCCCAGGGAAAAGCCCGTTACCGCAAATCGCGCCATTTTCGTCCACCTTCGTGCATCCGGTTGGCGGGACGGGCGGGGGCCGGGCAAAATGCCGAGAAATGGCGGGCCGGATTGCCCGCCGCCAGGGAGAACTCCATGCGGGAACGATTTCGGGCCTTGAGGAAAAAAATCCGGGCGGGGCTCGCCGGCTGGGCGTCCCTCGCCTTGTGGGCGTCCCCCGCCTGGGCCCACGGGGAGGACGAGATCCTCCTCTTCACCTACCTGGCCGAGGAGCCCAACATGCTCCGCCTCTCGGCCGCCTTCATGGGGACGGCCCTCCTTCTCCTGGGGGCCTACGTGGCCCTGGCCGGGCGGCGGGAATGGAGCCGCCCGGAGGGGAAGACGCGCGCGAGCGCCCTCAAGCTGGTGGGGCCCGGCGCCTTCATCGCGGGAGTGGGGGTGCTGATTCTTCTGACGGCGGCCTTCATCCTGCCCGAGACCCTCCGCCCGCCCCACGAGCATCCCGCGCCCGGGAAGGCCGCGCCCGCCTCTCCGGGCGGACCAAAGGGGCTGAAAGGGTATTAGGAAACCCCATGTGGCAATCCGGCGACGGGAAAACCCTGGGGCGAACACGAGGTTCGCCCCTACAGATCGGTGCGCTTCCGTAGGGGCGATGCTTGTCATCGCCCTCGCGTGACGCGGCGTCGCCGGGTTCGCATCCATCCGCGCCCGGGTCGCCGCTACTCCTCCGGCTCGCGGAACTGCCGCCATAGGCGGTCGAAGCGGCTCTCGTAGATCATGTCGTAGAGGTCGAGGCGGTCCGGGAAGACGCGCGCGCAGGTTTCGCGCAGCTCGGCCCGGGCGAGGACGATGTCGGCGTAGGGGACATCGTGCCGCAGGATGAGGGCGCAGACGCGGTCCGCCTCCCGCTGGAAGCGGCGCACCCGGGCGCCCTCCTCCCAGCGCGCGCGGGCGTCCGGGGCCATCACGCCGGGCGGGCCTCCGGCCAGCAGCCACGCGCCGCAGCCGCAGCGTCTGGGAGCTGGCTCCCACATCTCCTCCGCCGTCGCGTACCGTCCGCAGAATGGACACCGGCGCATCCGTACCCTCCCCGCGTGGATTTTCCAGGCGGCCGCGCACATCCTTTAGTTTTGCGGTTCCGGGGGAGGGATGCAAGGAAAAAAGACTCAATGCCCGCCGTCGCGCGCGCTGATGAGGCCGATGCCGGCCAGGGCGGCGAGGATGTCCTGGATGGCGGCGGCGTCGACGCCGCCCGCGAGGATCTTGGCCGCGAACGAGAGCACGCTCGCGGCAAGGATGAGATAGCCCGGCAGGGTCGTCTTTGGGTTCAGCATTGGAATCGCCTCCTCTGTGATTTGGGTCACACATTCCGCGGGGGACGCTTCCCGCCGCCGGGATAAAATAGGGCGCGCGCGGGCGGAGCCCGTTACCGCAATTTCGCGCACCTTCATGCTCAGAGGTTTTTTTTGCGGGGAACCGCCGGCGTCTAAGCCATTAAAAAATCCGCTTCGGCGGAAGCGGAATTCGAAACCCCATTTCGGACGCAGAGGTCATCTTCCCGATGGCGCACGTTTTCAGCGATTTCGGCGATTCCCGCGGCGAGCCCGATCCCCCTCCCCGGAGGCGAAGGGGCTGTGGTTGCCAATCGTGGAGAGTGATAGAATCGTTTCTCGTTTTCCGGGGGTTCCGGCGCTGAGGCGCGAGCCGCCGCGGAGGGAGAGATCGAAGATGAAAAAGGCAGCGGCAGGAGCGGTTTTGTTCTTCTTTGCTGTTTCCCTGGCGGGATGCGCGGGGCCGGGCCAGGACGGGCTGAACAAGCAGACGGGCGGCGCTGTTCTCGGTGGTATCGGCGGCGGCCTCATCGGTTCGCGGATCGGCTCGGGCCGCGGCGCGGTCATCGCCACCATCGCCGGCGCCGTCCTCGGGGGACTGCTGGGCAGCGCCGTGGGCAAGCAACTCGACGAGCGGGACCGCCTGATGATGGCCCGTGAAACCCAGTCGACGCTCGAGACGGCGCCCTCCGGGCGGACCACCACGTGGCGCAATCCGGACACGGGCGCGCAGGGCACCGTCACCCCCCGGCCCGCCTACCAGGCCTCCTCGGGACAGCAGTGCCGGGAGTTCCAGCAGACGGTCACGGTCGGAGGCAAGACCGAGCAGGCCTACGGCACCGCCTGCCGTCAGCCGGACGGGAGTTGGAAGATCGTGCAGTAGGGCCTTCGCCCTATCCTCATATCCCGAGGTAGCCCGTTAAAGGAGGACCCATGAAACGCGCCGCCGCCGTCCTTTGCCTCGCCGCCGCGCTGGCCCTGGTCCCCACGGCCATGACCATGGTCGCCCCTTCGCCGGCCGTCGCCCAGGCCCAGGTGTCCAAGCAGGAAGCCGACCCCGGGCTGTGGATCCTGGATCTCCTGATCGTCCGGCCCGTCTCCCTCATCGTCACCGCGGGAGCGGTCATCACCTATCCGGTGGCCCTGCTCCTGGACCCCCTGTTCGGGAACGATCCGGTCCGCCTGAAGAAGGAATGGCTGACCAAAAACTTCGACTACACCTTCGATCGGCCGATGGGGGACTTCAACTGGAAGCCCCGCGGCTAGCCGGGAGAAACCGCCCATGCTGAAGACGCCCGCCGCCGCGCTCCTGGCCGCCATCCTCGCGGCCGCGCCGCTGGCCGCCTCGGCCGCCTCACCCTCGGGGCCCGCCTCGCCCTACGCTCCCGTGGACGAGGGCGCCGTGGTGGTGGACCTCCTGCTGACCCGGCCCTTTGGGCTCGTGGCGGTGGCGGCGGGCCTCGTGCTCTACCTGCCGGCGGCGCTCATCCAGAGCATCGGCGGGAACCCGGTGGAGCCCATCGCGGACGCACTCGTCCGCCGGCCCATCGCCTACACCTTCGAGCGCCCGCTGGGCCACTTCCCGTTGGACTGACCGGGACCACGGACGAAACGACAAAACCCCCCGCTGCAAGGCGGGGGGTTTTCGTATCGGTTCTCATCCCCCTCCCCCGTTCTTCCACTCGAGGTCGAAGGGGAAGTCCACCTGCATCTTCTCGATGTAGCGGAGCACGTCCTCCTTGCGGAAGCGCAGGCTCTTGAAGGAAGGGACCCCCGGCTGAGGCGGGCCATGGTCTGCGCGGCGCAGGTAGACGGGACGCAGGCAGGGCGCCTCGCTCGCGCAGTCCTCCATGATGATGTTGTCCACCCCTCGCACGCTGCGGTAGCCGAGCACCTTGGCGAGCATGGGCTTGGTCAGGACGGCCTCCTCGGCCAGGATCTGGACGGCCGGGCGGGGATCCACCTCCGACTCGCACCTGCGCCGCCGGCGCGGGCGCCCGGCCCCCGCGCTCATCGCGCCCTCTCGCGCGGGGCGAGCCCCTCCAGGGCCGAGAGGGGGAGGATGGCGGCGCCCTCCCGCCCCTCGGCCCAGGCCTCGGCCGCGGGGCGGGTCGGGAAGAGCACCGTGACGCGCCGCTCCCGGCGCCGGTCGAGGTAGGTGAGGGCCACGCCCTCGGCCGGGAGCCCGATGCCCTCCTCCACGAGCTCGCGGGGGCTCCGCTCGTGGCCCGAGATGTAGGAGGCCGCGTCGCGGGCGCCCTCCCCCTTCGCGGCGGTTCGGTGGGTCCGGGCGGCCCGCGGCAAGGGGATGGTGCGGAGGGCTCCATGACGGGACGCCGGCCGGCGGCCCGAGGCCGCCTCCGGCGCGGTTGCGGATGTTGGGGCGGGACATTGACGGGACAGGCCGCCCGGACCCGGTTCACGACCCGGGCGGGGAGAGCTCTCCCGTTCCGGGCATTTTCCTGCGGGGTGCGGCGTTTCGGCGGGATTCAACCTGGAAGATGCGGGGCGCTTCATGCTCTGCCTCCAGACGCCGGCGGCACCCGCGCCGCCAGCCCACCCAAGATATGCATATTTACATATTGGGTCAATAGTTATTGTCCATATATACTTAATAAAACAGTAACAACGGCAAAATCAAGGGGCTGCGCGGGGCCGCCCAATGGCCGCTTGGCCGGGGCGGGCGGGGGGGCTATCCTGGCCTCTCCCGCCGCCGATGGAGGCGCCCGCATGAAGGGCTGGATGCGCCGGATACAGGTGTCGGTGGCCCTCGCGGCCGCCGTTTTCTCGCTCGCGCTGGCGTGGGCCGGGGGGGCGCGGCTGGACCGCCGGCCTGTGCTAGAGGCGGAATTCGCGGCCTTCCGGAAGGGCGGGCCGCCCCCCGGCGCGGCGCGGAGGAGCCCCCCGGCCGTCCTCATGGACTGGCACCAGGCCCGCGCCTACTGCGCGGCCCAGGGGAAGCGCCTCCCGACCGCCCAGGAGTGGCTGGAGGCCTGCCGCGCCCGGCAGCTTGAGTTCCAGGGGGCCATATGGGAGTGGACCTCGACCGAAACGGACCGGGCGGGGGAGGACGAGAAGGTGCGCTTCAAGCTCCTGTGCGGCCCCGGCCCCGAGTGCGCCTGCACCCACGCCTATCATCCCGACTGGAAGAACGAGGTGAAGGGCTTCCGGTGCGCCCGGCCGGAGCCGAGCGTGCGCCTGGGGGCCCCATCCGTACGGGTTCCATGAAGCGGGCCGCGAAACCTTTCCGGCGCGCTTCGCCGTCCTCACAGGGGCGGTTCGCGAATCGCCCCTGCATCCCGCCGACGGAACCAGGACCGCTTCGTCCGTGTTCGGTTCAATGAAATGCAGGCGCCGCCGCTTGGATGAGGAGGGAGACACCGTGCAGGGCGTCCGGAGATGGGCCGGGTTTTTGGTTCTTCTCGCCGCCCTGGCCCCGGGCTGCGCCGTGGTGGAAAGCCTGGAGGCGGGCGCCCCCATCCGGCCGGTGGCCCTCTCCCCCCTCCTCGACCGCCCCGCCCGCCTGACGGTGCTCCACAGCCCCACCCCCCTGGACTTGTACGGGAACACGGTCAGCGCCGTGCTGGTGCATTTCGAGGACCAGCGGCTGCCGCTCCGGTCGGGCAATCTGCGTCCGGCCCCGCCTTTCCGCGGAACGATGCGGGAATTCTTGGCGCGGGCGGCCATGCCCCGGTCTTTCCATCTTCTCGAGGCGCGGGGGAAGGGCGGCCGGACACTGGGCTACCTTCTGGTCCGGGAGCACGGGCTCGAAAACCTCTTCTTGGATGAGAACGAGGCCCTCATCGCTAACGCCATGCCAGTCAAGACTCCCTGACCCCCCCCAAAAAAAACGGCCCCCAGCCGGGTTCCCCCGGCGGGAGGCTTGGCCCGCGGCATTCAGTCGCCTTTAGGGAAATGGAGCCCCCCACCTCGCGGGGGCCGTCTCCGCGCCCAGCTCCGGCACCTTCATCTCCGCCCACACGAGCTCCATGCAGCAAGTATCGCACACGGGGCCAGCGGCCGGGGTGGCGTAGGTGAAGACATGATGGCGGAAGATTCGCTGGCAGTTCGGGCACCGCCACGCCATTTCGCGCTTCTGCGTACCACTCAGCAGGAAGCCGCTCATGTCTCCACCCAGCTGGAAGCTACCGCTCATATCCTCCACTGTTCATGAAACGTGCCGGCGCCCGGGTAATTCCAGGGCATGCCTGCTCATCATCATGGAGAGCCATTCGCGTGCCCCAAAGCGCCGGCAAGGAGAATGGCCGGAATCCACTGTAAATTCAAAGAATTGAAGCAAAAGCGCGCCATGGAAACCGGGCCGGGATGTCGCAAAACGCCTCAGTCGGCGGGACGGGCGCCCTGTGGAAAAGCTACGCCCACAGCTCCTCCGCCTTCCCCACCCGCCATCCCCACCACTCGGGGCCTTCGCGGACATAAGCCCACTCAGGGTTCCGCTCCACGTCCCGCAGAGCGGCGGCGACGGCGCGGAAGGTCCCGGCGTAGGCCTCGGCGAACTCGAAGTAGGTGAGGAAGTCGTAGCCCCCGGGCCGACCGTACCCCTCGGCGCGGTGGTAGAGCCGGCGCACGATGGCGGGCACCCCCTCCCGCGCGGCCAGGGCGTGGCCCTCGGCCTCCATCTCGCCCCCGGGGCCGTAACGAGGCAGGAAAAAGCTCTCCCGCCGCATCCAGTCCATGGCCCACCACTCGGGCGTCTTGTTCTGGAACATCGCCACCCCGTAGGGGTGCCGCGCCCCCGGGGCCGGCGCCAGGGCCTTCTCGTAGGCGAAGCGCGCCATCCCCTGGCTGGTGTAGCTGCGCGGGCGCTGCACCCCGGCGAAGCACTCGAGCCCGCCCCCGCTCCGCTCGAGGGCGCGGCGCAGGCCCTTTTCGTACTCGGCGAGAGGATCCGGGGAGGCGGCCTCGATGCGCGCGAGGGCCTCCGCCTTCAGGATGGAGGGGTGCGGCAGGTCGCACTCCCGGCCCAGGGCGGGCAGGGCCCGCAGGAGCTGGTAGCGCCCCCGGCGGAACGCCGCCGGCGAGGCCGGGCCCTCGGCGCGGTGCATGTTCTCCATGCCCTCGCCCAGGCGGTCCCAGGCGCGGACGAGCTCGCGGTCCTCCCGGTCCGGCAGATGGATGAAGAGAAAGCGGCAGTGGCCGATCACTTCCGATGTCAGGTTCAGCGCGTCGAGATCCATCCGCCCCGCTCCTCAACCGGGCGCCTTCACTCCGCGGGCTTTCGTCCATCGGGCGGTCCCGCCATAATGCCGCGAAAGCACAGGAAAGGAAACCCGTTGATCCCGGACCCGCGTTCCGCCGACGACCCGATGGCCCGCCGCCTGGCCGGGATCCGCGAGGAGGATCTGCGCCGCTGGGTGGACGCCTTCTCCGGCCTCAGGCACGCCCAGCGCGAGCCCGAGGCCCTGGCCGCCCGGGCGGACCTCCTCCAGCAAGAGCTCGAGCGCATGGGGCTGCGGCCCGCGCGCGAGCCCGTCCCGTTCGGGGGGCGCGCCTACCACAACATCCTGGCGGAGATCCCGGGGCGGGAGAGGAGCCTCCCGCCCCTCCTCATCGGCGCCCATTACGACGCCGCCTGGGGCACCCCCGGCGCGGACGACAACGCGAGCGGGGTGGCCGTCCTGCTCGGGGCGGCGCGGGCGCTGGCGGAATTTCCCCCCCGGCGCCCGGTGCGGCTCGCGGGCTTCACCCTGGAGGAGCCGCAGGACGCGGGCGACCGCGCCTGCCGCCACGGGAGCCGCCATCATGCCCGGATGCTCCGCCGGCAGAGGCAGAAGCTCGCGGGGGTCTTCATCCTGGAGATGGTGGGCTACACCGATCCCCGGCCCGGCAGCCAGCGCCTTCCGATCAAGCTTCCGGTCGCGCCCGAGGCGGGCACCTTCCTCGGCGCGGTGGGCACCCGGCGCTCCCGCCACCTGCTCGCGGGCCTCCGGGAGGCGGCCGGGCGCCACGTGCCGGGGCTCCAGGTGATCGGCCACGCGGTGGCGCTGTGGGGCTTCCTCCTCCCGATGAGCCGGATGAGCGACCACGCCCCCTTCTGGGACCGGGGCTTCCCCGCCGTCATGCTCACCGACACGGCCTTCCTCCGGAACCCGCACTACCACACGCCCACGGACACGCCGGAGACGCTCGACTACGGCTTCCTCACCCTCGTGACCCGGGCCCTCGCCGCCGCCGCGGCCGAGGCGTGAGGCCGGGGGCATGCCAGGGCCATCCAGCGAGGTTTCGGGTATGATGGGAGCGAAACCTCGTCCATGATCTCGCCGGGAGGCCGGGCCCGCCATGCTACGGGAACGGAAAAGGAACGGAGGAAGGACCAGGACCCGAAAGTCGATCGAGCGGGACATCCGGAGGATGGTGGACCGCATCGTCCGGCGGTTCCGGCCGGAGCGGGTCATCCTCTTCGGCTCCCACGCCCGGGGGGATGGCGGGCCCGACAGCGACGTGGACCTGCTCGTGGTGATGCCGGTTTCGGGCTCGAAGCGGGAGAAGGCGGTCGAGATCGGCGTGGCGCTCCACGACATCCGCGTGCCGAAGGACATCATCGTGACAACTCCCGATGACTTTGCATGGCGCAAGGAAGTCGTCGGCACCATCGCGCGGCCCGCGGCACGAGAAGGCAAGGTGCTGTATGAGCGCTCTTGAGCGCTCGCTCAGAATTGTTTACGGCTGGATTGAGAAGGCGGAGAACGACCTGAAGAACGCCATGCTGGCTCTGAAAGCCGGCGAGGAATGTCCCGCCGACACCGTGGCATTCCATGCCCAGCAATGCGTTGAAAAATATCTAAAGGCATATTTCGCCTTCAAGAGCATCGAATTTCCTAGAACCCACGACATTGAGGAACTGGCAGCGTTGTTGGAGCCGGGCAGCCGCATTGGGCTTTCCATCAAAGAGCAGCGGCGTTTTACCGCCTACGCCACCGTCACACGGTATCCAGGGGAATATGAGCCGGTATCTCTCGCCGAGGCCCGCCGGGCGAGGAAGGAGATCCGGAGGCTTCTGCCCAAAGAGGCGCGGCGAGGCAGATGAAGCGCCGGCCCCCAGCCGCGGCCGAGGCGTGAGAGCCCGGCGAAAGCGGCATCTCGGACCCAACATGCCGAAAAAACCCTGGCGGAGACTAAACAATCCGAAATTGGACTTCCGGAATCCGGTTTGACGGCCCAGGCCCTCTCCCCTAGAATGCCGCCCCAGGATGCGAGAGGGACACCCTGAGGCTCCCTCCTTCGGGAGCGGGAGGCGCGCGGGCGCGCCGCCGCCTGATGTGCTTCCAACCCCCCTGAACCGGGTCCCGCACGGGGCCGCTGACGGAAATTCCGGGAAGAGAAAAACCCCTCTTCCCCCGCTGTTTCGGTTCCCCTGTTTCCTCTTTCCTCTTCAAGGAGAGCAGCGATGGCCTTCGAACTTCCGAAGCTGGACTACGACTACAAAGCTCTCGAGCCCCACATCGACGCGCAGACGATGGAGATCCACCACTCCAAGCACCACAACACGTACACGACCAACCTGAACAACCTCGTCAAGGGCACCGACCTGGAGAAGAAGTCCATCGAGGACATCCTCGCCAACATCAACTCGGTGCCCGCCGACAAGCGCGGCGGCGTCAACTTCAACGGCGGGGGCTACGACAACCACAACATCTTCTGGAAGATCATGAAGCCGGGCGGGGGCGGCGAGCCCACCGGGGCGGTGGCCGACGCCATCAAGAAGGCCTTCGGCGACTTCGCCAAGCTCAAGGACGAGTTCACCAAGGCCGCCGTGGGCGTCCAGGGCAGCGGCTGGGGCTGGGTCGTCACCAAGAAGGGCTCGGGCACGGTCGAGATCAAGACCATGCCCAACCAGACCAGCCCGCGCACCGAGGGCTACATCCCGCTCATGGGCGTGGACGTCTGGGAGCACGCCTACTACCTCAAGTACCAGAACCGCCGGCCCGACTACGTCGCCGCGTGGTGGAACACCATCAACTGGGCCGAGGTGAACAGCCGCCTCCAGGCCGCGAAGTAGGACTTCCGGACCGTCAGAAAAGAGGAGAGAGCGCCGATGGCTCTCAAGGTGGGGGACACCGCCCCCGACTTCGAGCTTCCCCAGGCCCAGGGCAAGGGGCCCGCGATCAAGCTCAGCGACTACAAGGGCAAGAAGAACGTGCTGCTCTGCTTCTACCCGTTCGACTTCTCCTCCGTGTGCAGCGAGCAGCTCCCGGCCTACCAGGCCCAGAAGGACAAGTTCGCCAAGGCCGACACCGAGGTCATCGGCGTCAGCGCCGACAGCCCCTTCGCCCACGCCGCGTGGGCCGAGAAGCACGGCATCGAGTTCCCCCTGCTGAGCGACTTCTTCAGCAACAAGAAGACCATCCAGTCCTACGGCCTGCTCCACGAGCGGGGCATGAGCAACCGCGCCGTCGTGCTCATCGACAAGCAGGGCAAGATCGTCCACATGGAGGTCACGCCCTCGCCCCCCGAGAAGCCCGACGACAACAAGCTCTTCGCCGCGCTGGAGAAGCTGAAGTAGGGGCATCCGCCTGAACAGGCCCGGCGCGGGGCTTCCCCCGCGCCGGGTTTTTTTGGGGCCGATCCTTGGCCTCGGGGCCGCCGGGTGTAGTATGCTTCGCCCCTAGGGCCATTTCGAGAGAACCTTGGCGCCCCTACGGATGACCGCCGCGATGGTGGCTTTTTGGGCGTTCCTCAAGGGAAAGGAGCCCCGTGTCCCTCGTCACCGAGAGCATCGCCTCGCCCGGCTTCACCGTCTCGATCGAGCTCTTCCCGCCCAAGGGGGAGAAGGCGGCCGAGCGCGCCCTGCGCGAGGCGGAGGAGATCCACGCCGGGATGGAGGTGGCCTTCACCTCCGTCACCTACGGGGCCGGGGGCACCACCCGGGAGGGCACCCTGGAGCTCGTCCTGGACCTCGCCCGGCGCCACCCGGGCCGGGTGGTGGCCCACCTGACCTGCATCGGCGCGAACGAGGGGGAGATGGGCTCCCTCCTCGCCACCTATCTCAAGCACGGGATGCGCGACATCCTCGCCCTGCGTGGGGACCTGCCCGACGGCATGGCGCCCGAGCAGGCCGCGGCGGGGGGCTTCCGCCACGCCATCGACCTGGTGCAGTATCTCCGAAAGCTCGGCGGCTTCGCCTCGGTGGGGGTGGCCTGCTTCCCCGAGGGCCACCCCGAAACCCCGGACCTCGCCCGCCACCTCGCCCACTTCGCGGCCAAGGCGGAGGCCGGAGGGGACTACGCCGTCTCCCAGTTCTTCTTCGAGAACCACCTCTGGGAGCGCTTCATGGAGGAGTGCGCCAGGCGGCGCATCGCCATCCCCCTCGCCCCCGGCATCATGCCCGTTCGCGACCTGGAGCAGCTCCTGCGCTTCGCCGTCCGCTGCGGCGCCACCGTCCCCAAGTTCGTCGTGGACGCCCTCGCCCCCTACAAGGACGATCCCGAGGGCTTCAAGGACCGCTCCGCCGACCTGGCCGCGGCCCAGATCGAGGGCCTCCAGCGGCTCGGCGTGCGCCACGCCCACCTCTACTCCCTCAACAAGAGCGACATCGTCATCAAGATGGCGGACCGGCTCGGGTGGCGGAAGGCGGCGCGTTAGAGGCGACGGGGCGGACGGCCAAGAGATGTCATTCTGAGCGACCGAAGGGAGCGAAGAATCTCGGTTAAACCGAGATGCTTCGCTTCGCTCAGCATGACACTGTAAAACAGAAGCAGATTCCTCGCGGAGTTTACCCTGAGCGCAAGCGCAGGGCTCGGAATGACACCGAAAAGCAAGGCGCCTCGTGTTCCCCCAACAAAAACGGCCCGGGCCGGAGCCCGGGCCGTTCCAGAGAATGCGTGGGGATGTACCAGGGGTCTACTCGCAGCCGCACCTCTCCCCGGCCGGGGCGGCGGCGAGCATCCCGCCCTCGGTCGGGTGGCCGTCGCGCCTCCACCAGTCGAGACCGCCGATGAGCTCCTTCACCCGGAAGCCCAGCTTGAGCATGTTGAGCGCCCCCTTGGTCGAGGCGTTGCAGCCGATCCCGTCGCAGTAGGTGACGACGAGGGCGTGGCGGTCGATGCCGGCCACGGTCTCGGGCGCCATCCGGCGGTGGGGGATGCTGATCGCGCCGGGGATGCGCTCGCGCGCGTGGGCCTCGGGGGAGCGGGCGTCCACGACCACGACGTTCCCGCCCGCCTCGAGGGCCTCCCGGAGGTCCCACGAGTCGATCTCGTAGGCCAGCTTCTCCGCGTAATGCCTGAGCTGCTCGTCCATCATGGCTTCCGCTTCTCCTTCTCTGCTTAAGTCTGTTTCCCTACTTGAGCGGCGCGGGGAGCAGGGTCTCCCCCATCAGGTGGCGGTCCACCGCCTGGGCGCAGGAGCGGCCCTCGGCGATGGCCCAGACGATGAGGGACTGCCCGCGCTGCATGTCGCCGCAGGTGAAGACGCCGGGCACGTTCGTCATCCAGTCCGCGCCGCGCTTGACGTTCCCCCGCTCGGTCAGCTCCACGCCCAGCTCCTCGAGCATCCCCTTGCGCTCCGGGCCGAGGAAGCCCATGGCGAGCAGCACCAGCTCGGCCGGGTACTCCTTTTCGGTGCCGGGCACCTCGGGGAACGACAGGCGCCCGTTCTCCTGTTTCATCTCCACCGTGACGAGGCGGAGCCTCTTGACCCGCCCGCCCTCGCCCTCGAAGCATTTGGTCGAGACGGAGTAGAGCCGCTCGCCGCCTTCCTCGTGGGCCGACGAGGTGCGGAATATCTGGGGGTAGAGCGGCCAGGGGTTCGAGGGCGCCCGCGAGTCCGGCGGGCGGGGCAGCAATTCGAGCTGGAGGACGGAGGCCGCCCCCTGGCGGTGCGCCGTGCCCAGGCAGTCGGCCCCGGTGTCGCCCCCGCCGATGATGACGACGTGCTTGCCCTTGGCGGTGATGATCTTCTCCGGCGGGAGCTTGTCTCCCTCGCAGAGGCGGTTCGAGAGGGGGAGGTACTCCATCGCGAAGTGGATGCCCTGGAGCTCGCGCCCCGGGATGGGGAGGTCGCGCGGAAAGGTGGCCCCCCCGGCGAGGACCAGGGCGTCGTGCTCCCGGCGGAGCTTCCCGGCCGGCACGTTCACCCCGATGTGGGAGTTCGGGCGGAAGACGACGCCCTCCTCCTCCATGAGCCTGAGCCGGCGGTCGAGGACCCGCTTCTCCATCTTGAACTCGGGGATGCCGTAGCGGAGGAGCCCCCCGATGCGGTCCGCGCGCTCGTAGACGGTGACCTCGTGGCCGGCGCGGCAGAGCTGCTGGGCGCAGGCCAGGCCCGAGGGGCCGGAGCCCACGACGGCGATCTTCTTTCCGGTGCGCGCCCGCGGGAGGACGGGCCTCACCCAGCCCTCCTCGAAGGCGCGGTCGACGATCGAAACCTCAATCTGCTTGATGGTCACCGGGTCGCTGTGGATGCCGAGGACGCAGGCCCCCTCGCAGGGCGCCGGGCAGAGGCGCCCGGTGAATTCCGGGAAGTTGTTGGTGGCGTGCAGGCGGTCGATCGCGTCGCGCCAGCGGTTGCGGTAGACGAGGTCGTTCCAGTCCGGGATGAGGTTCCCGAGCGGACAGCCGTCGTGGCAGAAGGGGATGCCGCAGTCCATGCACCGGGCGCCCTGCGTCTTGAGCCTCTCCTCCTCGAAGGGGAGGTAGACCTCCCTCCAGTCGAGCACCCGGAGCTCGGAGGGCCGCCGCTTCGGCAGCTCCCGCTGGAACTCGACGAAACCGGTCGGCTTACCCATGCGCCCCCTCCATCACCGCGACCTCCCAGGGGATACCCTGCTCCTTGGCGCGCTTCATCGCGGTCAGGGCGCGCTTGTAGTCGCGCGGCATGACCTTCACGAATTTCGGCTGCAGCTCCGCCCAGCGGGCGAGCACGCGCTGCGCCACTTCGCTGCCCGTGTAGTTGGCATGGTTGCGGATGAGGGTCTTGACCTCCTCGACGTCGTCCGGCACCACCAGCTCCTCGAGATCCACCATCTCCATGTTGCAGCGGCGCCGGAAGTCCCCCGCCTCGTCGAGGACGTAGGCGACCCCGCCGGACATGCCGGCGGCGAAGTTCCGGCCCGTGCGGCCGAGCACGACGACCCGGCCGCCCGTCATGTACTCGCAGCCGTGGTCGCCCACGCCCTCCACCACCGCGTGGGCCCCGCTGTTGCGCACGCCGAAGCGCTCGCCCCCGAGGCCGCGGAAGTAGGCCTCGCCGCTCGTGGCGCCGTAGAGGGCCACGTTGCCGATGAGGATGTTCTTCTCGGCCACGAAGGTCGCGGCCTTGGGCGGGAAGACGATGAGCTTGCCGCCCGAGAGGCCCTTGCCGATGTAGTCGTTCGAGTCGCCCTCGAGGGTGAGCGTGATGCCCTTGGGGATGAAGGCCCCGAAGCTCTGCCCGGCCGAACCCTTGAAGTGGATGGAGATGGTGTCCTCGGGCAGGCCCTCGGCGCCGTGGCGCCGGGTCACCTCGGAGCCCAGGATGGTGCCCACCGTGCGGTTCACGTTCTGGATGGGCAGGTGGAGCATCACCGGGGACCTGCTCTCGATGGCATCCCGGCAGGCCGGGAGGATGGTGGTCACGTCGAGCGTCTTCTCGATGCCGTGGTCCTGGCCGCGCACGCGCCGGATGGCCACGCCCGGCCCCATGTCGGGCTTGTGGAGGATGGCCGAGTAGTCGAGGCCCTTCGCCTTCCAGTGGTCCAGCGCCTTGCGGACGTTGATGCGGTCCACGCGGCCGATCATCTCGTCCATGGTGCGGAAGCCGAGCATGGACATGTACTCGCGCACCTCCTCCGCGATGAAGCGGAAGAAGTTCTCGACGAACTCGGGCTTGCCGGTGAACTTCTTGCGGAGCTCGGGGTCCTGAGTGGCGATGCCCACCGGGCAGGTGTTGAGGTGGCAGACCCGCATCATCACGCAGCCCATGACCACGAGGGGCGCGGTGGCGAAGCCGAACTCGTCCGCCCCGAGCAGGGCGGCGATGACCACGTCGCGGCCCGTCTTGAGCTGGCCGTCCACCTGGACGACGATCCGGTCGCGCAGCTTGTTCAGCACGAGCACCTGCTGGGTCTCGGCCAGGCCGAGCTCCCAAGGGGTGCCGGCGTGCTTGATGCTTGTGAGCGGGGAGGCCCCGGTGCCGCCGTCGTGGCCCGAGATGAGCACCACGTCCGAGTGGGCCTTGGCCACCCCGGCCGCCACGGTGCCCACGCCCACCTCCGAGACGAGCTTCACGTGGATGCGCGCCCGGGGGTTCGAGTTCTTGAGGTCGTAGATGAGCTGGGCCAGGTCCTCGATGGAGTAGATGTCGTGGTGCGGCGGGGGCGAGATGAGGCCCACGCCCGGGGTCGAGTACCGCACCTTGGCGATCCAGGGGTAGACCTTTCCGCCCGGGAGCTGGCCGCCCTCGCCCGGCTTGGCCCCCTGGGCCATCTTGATCTGGAGGTCGTCCGCGTTCACGAGATACTCGCTCGTCACCCCGAAGCGGCCCGAGGCCACCTGCTTGATGGCGCTGCGGCGCGAGTCCCCGTTCGGGTCGGGGACGTAGCGGGCGGGGTCCTCCCCCCCCTCGCCGGTGTTGGACTTGCCGCCCAGGCGGTTCATGGCGATGGCGAGGGTCTCGTGGGCCTCGAGGCTGATGGAGCCGTAGGACATGGCCCCGGTCGCGAACCGCCGGACGATGGACTCGACCGGCTCGACCTCCTCGAGGGGCACCGGCTTGCGGGCCGGCCGGAACTCGAAGAGCCCGCGCAGGGTGGCCAAGCCCTTGCTCTGATCGTCCACCCGCTTGGTGTATTCCTGGAAGACGCCGAATTGCCCCGTCCGGGTGGCGTGCTGGAGCTTGAAGACGGTTTCGGGATTGAAGAGATGGATCTCGCCCTCCCGCCGCCACTGGATCTCGCCGCCCACGTCCAGGGCGGGCTTGCCCGCGGGCCGCTCGGGGAAGGCCCGGCGGTGGCGGATGAGCGTCTCCTCGGTCACCACGTCGAGGCCGATGCCTCCGATGCGCGAGGGCGTCCAGGTGAAGTAGCGGTCCACGAAGTCCTTGTCGAGGCCCACGGCCTCGAACACCTGGGCGCCGCAATAGGACTGCACGGTGGAGATGCCCATCTTCGAGATGACCTTCAGGATCCCCTTCTTGAGCGCCTTGATGTAGTTCTTCACGGACGTCTTGTGGTCGAGGCCGATCAGGGCGCCGTCCCGGATCATGTCGTCCAGCGTCTCGAAGGCGAGATACGGGTTGATGGCGTTCGCCCCGTAGCCGATGAGCACGCACATGTGATGCACCTGGCGCGCCTGGCCGGTCTCCAGGACGAGGCCCACCTTGGTGCGCGTCCCCGAGCGGACGAGGTGGTGATGGAGGCCCGCCGTGGCCAGCAGGGCCGGGATGGGAGCCATCTTCTCGTTCACGCCACGGTCCGAGATCACGATGATGTTGTGCCCCTGCCCGATGGCGCGGTCGGCCTGGCGGAAGAGCTCGTCGAGCGCGTCCTGGAGCCCTTTCACGCCCCCCGCGGCCGGGAAGAGGATGGGCAGCCGGGCCGTCTTGAAGGAGGGATGCCTCACGTGGGCGATCCTGGCCAGCGCCTCGTTGTCGAGAATGGGCGAGTCGAGCTTGATCTGCCGGCAGGAGGCCTCGTCGGGCTTGAGCAGGTTGCCGCTCGCCCCGATGGTGATGGACATCTGGGTCACCAGCTCCTCGCGGATGGCGTCCAGCGGAGGGTTCGTCACCTGGGCGAAGAGCTGCTTGAAGTAGTCGTAGAGCAGCCGGGAGCGGTTGGAGAGAACGGGCAGGGCCGTGTCGGTGCCCATGGAGCCCACCGGATCGTCGCCCCTCGTGGCCATGGGCGCGAGGAAGAAGCGCAGGTCCTCCTCGGTGTAGCCGAAGGCCATCTGCCGCTGGAGCACGGTCTCGTGGTCGGGCTCGGGCAGCTCAGGCGCGTCGGGGAGCTTCTCGAGGGGAACGAGGTTCTCCCGGAGCCATTTCTTGTAGGGCAGGGCCGCGGCGTAGCGCCGCTTGATCTCCTCGTCGTCGATGATGCGTCCCTCTTCCGTGTTCACCAGGAAGATGCGGCCCGGGTGCAGCCGCTCCTTGAGGAGGACGTTCTCCGGCAGGACCTCGAGCACCCCGACCTCGGAGGCCATGATGACCAGGCCGTCCTTGGTCACGTAGTAGCGCGAGGGCCGCAGGCCGTTGCGGTCGAGGACGGCGCCGATGGTGGTGCCGTCGGTGAAGGCGATGGAGGCCGGGCCGTCCCAGGGCTCCATGATGCAGCCGTGGTACTCGTAGAAGGCCTTGCGCTCCTCGTCCATGGACTCGTGGCCGCTCCACGGCTCGGGGATCATC
>JACPUR010000011.1 GCA_016192135.1 Candidatus Tectomicrobia bacterium
GATATGAATCCAGCCGCTCCCCGCCTTGTTCGGGAGGGTGAAGTTGCCGGTGAAGGTGGCCCCGGCCTGGAGCTCGATGGCGTCGCCCGGCTGGGCGGAGTTGAGCGCGGCCTGGAGGTCCCCTCCCGAGGGAACGGGGATCACCTTTCCCGCCGGCGCCGTCAAGGTGGTGTCGAGATAGACCTGGGGCAAGGTCGCCTGAGCGGCGGCCGGATGCGGAGACAAAACGATGGAGCCAAAAAACATCAGGAGCAGAATTGGGCTAACATAGCACATACGGAATCGGCGGTGCGTTGCCATTTGAAAACCTCCAGCCAATGACTTTGAATTGGATTCAAATCTCCGGACTTCGGTAGTTCTCCTAAGTAAGAGATCAGGGATTCACCTGGAACTCGTACGGAATATAACTGCGGCCTGTAATTAAAAAATGAATCTTGAATCAGATTTATGTAATATTTGAGTTAATTCTTGGGGGCTGCGTGGGCATTCGCAGGAACTCGCCGGGAGAGATCGTCCAAATTGCGCCAGACCTTTTGAGGCAAATTTCGTGTGCCTTTCGGCGAAAGCCCGGACGGAGCAGCCCAGAGGTTCAAGCGGCACAAGAGACAAGGAATGGGGGTCAGGCTTCCATGCTATTGTGCGCGCGGAGCAGGAGATTGAAAGTTTTTCATGCAGCGGCCGGGGGTGCTTGCCTTGATTGGCCGAGACAGCCGGCTTTCGAGTGGAGAAGGGATAGCGCTTTCGGTTTCAATCCACGCGACATTCGGCTTGACGTAAGGGACCTTGGTATCCCAAAATTCCTGGCCAAGGAGTGGGTGTAAATTTAAATTTACTTTTTCCTATCTGTTTTGCGCCGTCTGAGAACTGGCGCGCTCCTTCCCGTTCGCCTCATTTGTCCTGCCGCCGATTTCGATCGCTTTGCTGAAGCGCCTAAGACCGACGCGACCCATTTATCTCTTATGTTTGACGATTTTTTCCGTTCGCTTCGCGCCGGCGGCATACCGCCTACTTCATCTCGGGCTGTTCCAGCTCGCCAGCCTTCGTGCCTCGATGCCAGGCCTGCAAGGCCGAGCGGAGCGGTGCCGGGCATGCTTCCGAAGCGGAGGGTAGCCATGGCCAGGGAGAACCCGGCGGCGTTTTTCTTCTGCCGCTTCGCCTTTTGGATGGTGGCGAGCGTTCTTCTGTCGGGTTGCGCGGCAATCACGGCGCAGCCGGAAACCTCTCAGGCCGAGGCGCTGCCCTTCATACGTCAGGGGGATGCCGCCTACGAGCGCATGGCATTCGAGGCGGCCTGGGAGGCGTACCGCAAGGCGGAAACCGCGGGTGCGCGGAGCGGCGTCGTCTTCTACCGGATGGACACGCTCAACGCCATTCTGAGGAAATCCCATCGGGAGACGGCCGAAGTCCAGTACCGGAAGGAGACGCGGCGGCTTCTGGACGAGGAGTATCGCGGCGGGAAGGGCGGTCCGGCCGTCTATTTCTATCTCGCTCAGCTGATGGAGGGCGGCGAAGGATCCGCCTCCCATCGCCACCGCCTTTATGCGGAAGCGGTGAGAAAGTTCGAGTCGGGGGGCTTCGAGAGGCTCGAAACGGGAGATATGGAGAAGTTGGGCCGGATGTATCAGTTCCTCGGCCTGCCGGAAAAGGCCGAGAAGCTATTCCTGCAAGCCCAGGCGATGGATAGCCGCAATGCGTTCGCCGCTTACGGTCTGGGTCAGTTTTACCGTCAAGCGGGACGCCACCGGGCGGCGCTGACGGAATTCGAGCGCTTCACCGGAATCGTTCCCGACGACAAGGAAGGGCGGTTACTTCTGGGGGAGACTGCCTACGCACTGGGCCAGTATGCACGGGCGGAGAAAGCCTTCGAAACCGCCCTCGCCCTGGGCCCGGCCGCGCCCGAGGCGCGCAACGGGCTGCGGCGCGCGAGGGAGGCGCTGGAGCGCCGCGGCGCCCTTCAGAAGGAGCAAGCCGTCCTGGCGTGGGACACCGGGTTCAAGACTCGGCTTCTGCCGCTGACCCTGCCCAGCGACGGCCTCCGGCTTTCTGGCGGAGGCCTGGGACCGCCGGCCGTGAGCGGCGAGGGAGATATCGCGTTCGCCGCGGGCGAGGAAAGGCGCTTCAACCTCTATACGTTGTCGGGCAATGGAGTCGATCTGGCCCGGCGGATTTCGAGCTCTTCCGGGTTCACCTCGTTCGAGCGCGAAGAAAAGCGTCTGATGGTGACGGTCGACATCGGCCCCCGCCTCGAGGTGGGCGCCTTCGACATACAAAAAGGCACGATGAGGGTCATTCACCGGGGCGAATGCCAGCACCCGTACCTGTCGGAAAGGCACCGCGCGCTCCTCTGTGGCACTCCCGGAGGCGTGCTCCTGGTGGATCCGGTGGCGGGGCACGCCTCGACCGTTTTCCGGGAGCCGCGGGCCCGACATCCGCGGCTGGGCGGGCGCGGGCAAACGATCATCCTCGCCGAACGGGGCGAGGTGATTTGGCTCGACCGGACCGGTCAGGAACAGGGCCGTCACCGGATTCCGGGACAAGAGGCGGACGCGAGTTATCCCGATTTTTCTCCGGACGGGTTGTGGATCGTTTCCGGGGAAAGCGGCCTGCACCTCACCTCCGTCAAGGAGAAGGTTTCCGTCCCGCTGGACCATCCCGCGCTGGAGGGCGCCGGCCGGGCGGCTTTCGACGCCGGGGGCGGGGCCATCGTGTTCGTGAGGGAGGGAAGACTCTACCGGCTGGAGCTCCCGAAAGAGATGGAGGGCTTTTTCGCGCTCCAACATGCCCGGGTGCTGATCCGGGGAAACAAGCCGGGCGCCGCGGCCCGCTTGCTCAAGAATCTCCCTTCCGGCGAGCGCGGCCGTTTCGCCTATCAACTCCTGCTGGGCGAAGCGCTGATGGGGTTGAACGTGCATGAAGAAGCCGAAGCCAGTTTGAACAGGGCCGGCGAACTGGAGCCCAAGGACTGGCGCGCGCCCTTCTTGATCGGAAAGCTCCGCGCAGCGCGAAAGGACTGGGCGGGGGCGCTTCGGAGCCTGGATCGCGCGGCGCATCTCGCTCCGGACCGGTACGAGGTCTATCTCGCCCGGGCGCAGGCGCACGCGTCGGCCGGCCGCCGCCAGGCCGCCGCCCAGGACTATCAAGCCGCCCTCCGTCATGCGGAGAAGACGCCGGGCGTCAAAGCGGATGCGGCCGTCCTGGGCCTGCTCGACGCCTACGTGCGGGAAGGACGGATCGATGAGGCCCTCCTGCTGCTGATCGATCGGGCGGGGAGCCTGAGCCCCCAGACCCTTCATACCGTCCGCACGGCCGCCCGCTATCAGCCTCTCCAGCGCGATTCCCGCCTCCGGGAAATTCTGGGGCTTCCCCGCGAGGCCGCTTTGCGGGACTCCTCTGAGCCGTCATCGCCGGCGGAGCCCGTGGAGTTCATCCCTTACCGGGCGAACGTCTTTATCGACGACAATCCGAGCCCGGTGCCGTCGGAGGTGATCTCGGAAGAGGGCGGCGAAGTGACGATCCGGGCGTTCGGCATCGTGGAGAAGTATCCCCGCGGGCGGCTGCGCATCGTCCGCTGAGGCGGCTTGAGGCCATCGAGATGTACACGGCGTTCTTCGGACTGAAAGAAAATCCCTTTGGGATTGCCCCCAACCCCAAATACGTCTTCTTGAGCCGGGCGCACCGCGAGGCGATTGCGCACCTGAAATACGGCGTCGAGGAACGGAAGGGTTTCATCCTCCTCACGGGCGAGGTGGGCACGGGCAAGACGCTCCTCTGCCGCTGCCTTCTCAACGCATTCGGCGATGATGTGAAGACGGCCCTCATCCTGAACCCGATCGACTCGGCCGATGGGCTTCTCCGCCGCATGAACCGGGACTTGGGAATCGACATGCAGCCCGGCGACAAGCCGCTCGATCGCTTGAACGAATTCCTCCTGGAATGTTACCCGCGCGGGCAGAATTGCGTTCTCATCATCGACGAAGCCCACAACCTTCCGCTCGAGGTGCTCGAGCAAATCCGTCTCGTGTCGAATCTCGAGACCGAACGCAGCAAGCTCATCCAGATCATCCTGGTGGGGCAGGAAGAGCTGAATGTCATCCTGGGGCTGCATTCCATGCGGCAGCTTCGGGAGCGGATAGCCGTCGGATATCACCTGCGGGGTTTCGACCTCCAGGACACGCGGGAGTACATCCGACACCGCCTTCGTACCGCCGCCTTGCACCGCCCGCTCGAATTCACGGCCGGCGCGGTGAAGTCGGTCTACCGGGCGACGGGAGGAAACCCCCGCCAGATCAACATCCTCTGCGACAGGGCCCTCCTCGCCGCTTATTCGAACGGGAAACCCGTCATCAACCGGGCGGCCGTGGCCGAGGCGTGCCGCGAGATGGCCGCCAGCCGGATGGGTCGGTGGAGGCCCTGGAGCCTGATGGCGGCGGCGCGGGACCTGCCGCCCAGGCGGATCGCGTGGACGGCCGCGGTATTCGCCGGGCTTGTCACCGGTTTCATGGCGGGAAGGATTTGGGGATGGCCGTAGCGGAGACTCGGGAAGGACGGGCCTGGAAGGCGGAGGGCCGGCGGTGAGCATCATCCTGAAAGCGCTTCAGCGGGCGGAGCGGGAGCGGCAGTACGCGCACCGCGAAGGCTCCGCTCCCCTCTTCTGGTCTGCGGCCGGGCGGGCGCGGCGTCCGAGGCCGATTGCGGCCCTCGCCCTCGCTTTCGCATTGGCCGCCGGCGCGGGAGCCTGGTCTCTGGGCGGAAGGGGAAAACAAGCCCCGGAGCGTTCAGACCGCGAGGCGGCCGGGGCCGGGCCGCAGCGAACGGCGGCCCCGCCCACGGCGAACGCCGCGCCGCGAGCGCCCTTTCCCCCAAAAGACGGCTCAGGCAGGGCCGGCGTCCTTTCCTCCCTGCCGGCACCGGCGGCCGAGTTGCGGGCGGCGCCGCCCGAGACCTTGATGATTTCCGGAATGACGGCCCGGACCGCCTCCTTCCAGGGGCTTCCGGAAGAAAAAAAGGCGGCCGCCGCCGCGCTCCCTCCGGCAACCCCGGCCCCGGAGGGCCGTATCCGTGAAGGCCGGCAGCCTGGCGCCGCCCTCCCGGCCCAAGCTCCGGCGGAGGCGAGGAAGGTCAGCGAGCCAGAGGATCTGGACGAGGCCATCGCGCATTTTCTCGCGGCGCTGCGCGTGCGCCCCCGCCACGCCGCCACCCACGCGGCGCTCGGGCGGCTGTACGCGAGGAAGGGTTCCTACATCCTGGCGATCAATGAACTGCGCATGGCGGCGGAACTCGCTCCGGGCGATTCTGAATCCCTCTACGCCCTGAGCGTCCTCTATGCGCGCCTCGGAAACGCCAAGGCCGCGCGCGATTATCTCGCGCAGACGATCCGCAAGGACCCGGACGCCCGGCAGCGGGCCCTCGGCGAGCGGGAATTCAGCCGCTTTCTCGCGGATCCTCCATTCCGGGCGCTTTTGGGGGTCACCGCGGAGAATCGCCGCCCATGAGTCTCCGTCATCTCCTATATGGAGTAACCTTTTTTTTCGGCCTGGCGGGCGCCGTCCTGGCCGTGGACACCTTCTTCACCTATCTGGGCATATGGCAGCCCGCCCCCGTCGCACTGGCGCCGCCTCCTCCCGCGAATCCGGTCCGGAAGCCGCCAGCCGTCGACTATTCGGTCATCGTCCGCCGGGATTTGTTCGCGCCGGATGCCCCCCCGGCTCGGCCTCCCGCTCAGGCGCAGGCCGCGCCTCGACGGGAGGTTCCGCCGCCCGCGTCGGCTCCGCCGCCCCCGGCGGCTCCGGAAGAAAACTTCGCCGCCAAGTTCCGGCTGGTCGGCACCACCGTGTTCCCGAAAGGAGGCGGGTACGCAATCCTGGAGGACGTGGCTTCCAAGCGGCAATCCGTCCACCGGCAGGGAGACACGGTCCAGGGAGCGGTCGTCGAGAGGGTGAGGCGAGGGGAAGTCCGGCTGGCGATCGGCGGGCGGACCGAAACCCTCACCGTCTTCGAGGACAAGGAGGACGGCGGGCCGCAGGGGAAGCCGTCTTCTCCGGGCCCCGGCGCGTCCCGGGAACCCGGCGCCTCCACGGGCCCCCCGTCCCTCTCGGGGCCGGATAGCGCGGCTGTCAGGCTGCCTCGGGAGCAGGTGGCCCGGGTGGTGGAGCGGGCGAGGAGCTATTTCCGGACGGAGCCCTACGGCCTGCCGGGGGGCGTCGCGGGTGTGCGGGTGTACCCGCTTCAGGCGGGGGTATTTCAGATCCTGGGATTCCAGCCGGGGGACGTCATCCTCGCCGTCGATGGGAGCGCCGTCAGGACGGAAGCCGAATTGTTCGCCGCCATGGGCCGGGTGCTGGAAAGGGGCGAGAGCGCCGTCGAGCTTCTCCGCGGCGGGAACAAGCTCAGCCTCTCCTTTCAGGTCCAATGACAAAGGGCGCTTTATGAGAAGAGCATGGAGCTGGATGATGCGGGCGGCGCTGCGGCGGGCGCTGGTGGCTCTGATTCTGGCCGGAGCGGGCCCGGCCGCCTGGGCTCAGGCGCCCGCCCCTGCTCCCCCCGCCCCTCCGGCCGCGGCGGCCGAAGGCGTCATCCTCGATTTCGACAATGCCGACATCCGGGTGGTCATCCGGCACATCAGCGACCTCACCGGCCGGAACTTCCTGGTGGACGAGAAGGTGCGGGGAAGGGTGACCATCATCACCCCGACGCGGATCCGCCTCCAGGACGTGTATCAGGTCTTCCTGTCCATCCTTCATACCTATGGCTTCACCGCCGTTCCCGCCGGGAACGTGACGCGCATCCTTCCGCTGGCCGATATCTCCCGCTCGGGCGTCCCGACCGTCCGCCAGCCCGATATCCGCACGCTCTCCGCCTCGGATCGGATCGTAACCGCCATCATCCAGATCCAGCACGCGGACACGAACACTTTGTCCACCCTCCTGCGATCCATGGTGGCGCGGGAGGGCAACATCATTCCCTATGTGCCCTCCAATACAATCGTCCTGACCGACACGGCGGCGAACGTGCAGCGGCTGACGGCGATTGTCCGTTCCCTCGACATCCCTGCGGCCTCCGCCGTCGTGGAGGTCGTGCACCTTCGGCATGCCCAGGCGAAGGAGCTCGCGGCGACGCTCGAGCGGCTGGGCGAGGAGATCATCGAATCGCCGGAGGCGGCCCGGGGCATCAGGGGTCCCGGCCCTCCGCTGCCCCCGGGCAGGCTGAGGCAGGTCCGGGTGGTTCCGGACGAGCGGGTCAACTCGCTCATCCTCCTGGCGCCCCTTCCGGAGATGGTCCGGCTGCAGAGCCTGGCCCGGAAGCTGGACGTTCCGCCTCCCCCCGAGCGGAGGCGGATTCACGTGTACCGTTTGGAAAACGCCGTGGCCGAAGAGCTCGCGCGGGTGCTGACCCAGCAGATCGAGACCCGCTCCGAGGCGGTGCAGCGCGTGGCGGCCGCGCCGGCGCGCGGCAGGACGACGGCCCCCGCCTCTCCCGCCGCGCCGCCCCGCCGGACCCCGTCCGCCGCCGGAGGCTCCGCGCCGACCTTCGCGGACGTCACCATCACGCCGGACAAGGCCACCAATTCGCTCATCATCGGCGCCTCGCCGGAGGACTTCCAGGCGCTGTCCGAGATCATCCGGAACCTGGACATCCAGCGCTCCCAGGTGCTCGTGGAGGGCCTGATCGCGGAGATGACGCTGGACAAGGCCCGCGAGCTCGGCCTGGAATGGCGCATCCTCAGCGCCCCCAAGGAGGGCGAGACCCGGGTCATCGGCGGCACCAACCTCCCCCTGCCTGGCAGCAGCCAGGGCATCATCAATCAGTTCGCCTCCTCTCCCTTCGCCGGGCCGGCCGGGCTGGTGCTCGGGGCCGCGCGCGGCACCATCACTTTCGGCGGCCAGACTTTCTTCGATCTCCGGGGGCTCATCCGCGCATTCGAGACGGAATCAGACATCAACATCCTCTCGACCCCGCAGATTCTCACCACCGATAACGAGGAGGCGGAGATCATCGTCGGCGAGAACCGGCCCTTCGTGATTCAAGCGCAGACGACGGCCGAGGGCTCCACGGTGCAGACCTTCGAATTCCGGGACATCGGGGTGAAACTGCGCATCATCCCGCACATCAGTCCGAACCGCTTCGTGCGGATGAAGATATTCCATGAGATCACCAACTTCGTGACGGAGGCCCAGGTGGGCGCGGTGACCACCACCAAGCGCCAGGCGGCGACCGCGGTGACGATTGAGGACGGGCAGACGGTTGTCATCGGAGGGCTCATCCGGGACGACATCACCGACGCCAACACGAAGGTCCCGCTGCTGGGGGACGTACCCATCCTGGGCGGGCTGTTCCGCTCGCAGGCGGCGCGGAGGATCAAGACGAACCTTTTGATCTTCATCACCCCGCGGATCGTGGTCACGCCGGAGGAGCACCGCCACCTGACGGAGTTCAAGAAGGAGGAGACCGGGCTCATTCGGCGGCCGTTGAGGCCCTCCATCAAGGAGAGGATGTGAATTTCGCGGTTCAGGAACGGAAGCGGCTGGGGGAATGGCTGCAGGAGACGGCGGGGCTGGACCCGGCCCGGCTGGATTCGGCGCTGGCCGAGCAGCGGTTGAGCGGAGGCCTGCTGGGGGAGATCCTGGTGGGAAAAGGCCTGGTCACCGAGCGCGCCCTCCTGGAGGCGCTCGGGCGCCAGTGGAACGTGCCCTACCTGGAGGAGCTGGATCTCGGAGGGCTCGATCCGTCCCTGCTGGGGCGCCTTCCCGTTCCGTTCCTGCTCCGGCACAAGGTGGTGCCCGCCCGGCAGGAGAACGGCGGCCTCCTCGTCGCCACCGTGAATCCGCTCAACATGGCTCCCGTGGACGCCCTGGGCTCGGCCCTGGAGATGCGGACCGAGATCGCGCTGGCGCCCGAGCGGGTCATCCTGAGCGCCATCCATTCCCTTTATGAGCGCGAGGAGCATTCCGCCGGGGCCATGATCGAGGAGCTCGATGTCGGCGGCTCCGCCATCGAGGCGCCCGAAGGGACGGAGCTGGGAGAGGAGCTCGACCTCTCCCACGACGCTCCCGTCATCAAGCTGGTCAACCGCGTCATCTACCAGGCGGCGAGGGACCGGGCCAGCGATATCCACTGGGAGCCCTTCGAGAGGGAGATGCGCGTCCGCCTCCGGGTGGACGGCGTCCTGCACGACGTTCTCCGCTTCGACCAGCGCTATCAGGCCCCCGTGACCGCCCGCCTGAAGATCATGGCCGGAATGGACATCGCCGAGCGCCGCCTGCCCCAGGACGGGCGCATCCAGCGGAAGGTCGGGAGCCGCGAGATCGACATGCGCGTTTCGTCCGTGCCGACCATCCACGGAGAGCGGCTCGTCCTGCGCCTCCTGGACCGGAGCAGCATGCTCCACTCGCTGGAGGACATCGGGCTATCGGGCGGCCAGTTCACCGCCTTCGAGGGCCTCATCCGCCGGGCGCACGGCATCATCCTGGTCACGGGGCCGACCGGCAGCGGCAAGACGACCACTCTCTACGCGGCCATCCAGAAGCTTCATCAGACGCACACGAACATCATGACCATCGAGGATCCCGTCGAATACCAGCTCGACGGCATCGCCCAGATGCAGGTGTCGACCAAGACGGGCTTCGGCTTCTCCGAGGGGCTCCGGTCGGTGCTTCGCCAGGACCCGGACATCATCCTCGTGGGCGAAATCCGGGACCGGGAGACGGCCGAGGTGGCCATCCACGCCTCCCTGACGGGGCACCTGGTCTTCAGCACCCTCCATACGAACAACGCCGTCGGGGCGATCACGCGTCTCGTGGACATGGGGATCGAGCCGTTCCTCATCTCCTCGTCCGTCATCGCCGTCCTGGCCCAGCGCCTGGGCCGCCGGGTCTGCCCCCGCTGCGCCGAGGCGGCGCCGGCGGAGGCGGGGGCGCTGGAGCGGATGGGCATCCCAGCGGAGGAGATTCCCGCCCTCTCGGGCCGCCTCCGGCGCGGGAGGGGCTGCCCGGAGTGCTATCAGACGGGCTACCGGGGCCGCACCGGGATTTTCGAGCTGCTGACGATCGACGACGACCTTCGGGAGCTGATCATGGCCCGGAAGGACGCCTCCACGCTCAACGCCGCCGCCGTCAAGAAAGGGATGCGGACGCTCCTGGCCGACGGAGCCCGGAAGGTGGCCGCCGGAGTCACCACCCCGGAAGAAGTGCTCCGCATCATTCAGACATAGTGGACGCTATGCGGGACGGAAGGTAGGGGATGCCGGTATTCGTGTACCGGGCGCTGGATTCGAAGGGCCGCGCCCACGAAGATCAGATCGTCGCGGAGAGCCTCGTTTCGGCGCGGGAGGCGATCCGCAGGAAAGGGTTCTATCCCGTCGAGGTCCGCGACGACCGGGCGGGATTCTGGACCTCGCCCCTCCTCGCGCTCCCGTTCCGGGGGGAGCGGCTCTCGTTCGCGGAACTGGTCGGCTTCACGCGTCAGCTGGCGACGCTCCTGAACGCGGGGATCCAAGTGGTCCCTGCGTTTTCTTTGCTCATCCGCCAGACTCGGGAGGAAGCCGCCCGGCGCGTGCTGACGAAGATCCGGGAGGCCGTGAACGAGGGCGCCTCCCTCTCCGGCGCGATGGGCGCCTATCCCCGCGTCTTCTCGAATCTGTACGTCAGCATGGTGCGCGCCGGGGAGAGCAGCGGGGCCCTGGGCACCGTGCTGGAGCGCCTGGCCCACTACCTGGAGCTCCAGCAGAAGCTCCGGAGGAGGCTGACGGGGGCGCTCGCTTATCCCGCCCTGATGACGCTGGTCGGCTTCGCCGCGATGTTCTTCATGATGATCTACGTGGTGCCGAACGTCGTCCAGATCTTCCGGCAGGCGCGCCAGGAGCTCCCTTGGCCCACCCGGATGCTCATCCAGGCGAGCGAGGCGCTGAGCGCGCACTACGCGCTCATCCTGCTCGGCGTCGCCATCTTGGCCGGGGCCGCCGTCGCCTGGAGCTTCACCAAGCAGGGCCGGGAGTTCATCGACCGGGCGAAGCTGCGGATCCCGCTGATTGGCGGCCTGGTGCACAAGCGGGCGGTGGCGCGCTTCGGGCGGACGCTGGGGGTGCTCCTGGCGGCGGGCCTGCCCATCCTGGAGGCCGCCTCCGTCGCCCGGCTCGTGCTGACGAACACGGCCCTGGAGGCCGCGGTGGAGGAGGCCCGGGAGGAGGTCCACAAGGGCAAGCGGCTGGGCTCGACCCTGGAGAGGAGCGGGCTCTTCCCGCCGCTCTTCACCGATATGGTGGGCGTGGGCGAGCAATCGGGCTCCTTGGACAAGATGCTGATTCACGTCTCGGATTATCTGGATCAGGAGTCGGAGGCCACCATCCAAACCCTCATGTCGCTGGTGGAGCCCTTGCTCATCCTGGTGATGGGGGCCGTGGTCGGCTTCATCGTGGTGGCGACGCTGCTGCCGCTTTTCGAGATCAGCCAGCTCATCCGCTGATCCCAGGACGAAGGGAATCCATCGCATGTTCCGCAGGATCATCGGGATCGAGCTGAGTGGCCGCTCCCTGCACGCCGCCGGCATCCGCTGGGGATGGAGGCAGCCCGCGCTGGAGGGGTTCCTGGGCCTGGATCTTCCGCCGGAGGAGGAGGGCGAGGACGCCTGGCGGGAGGCACAGGACGCGCTGAGGGGCTGGATGGCGGCCCAGGGGGGCCGGCCCTCCCTGACGGTGGCGAGCCTGCCCGGGCCGGAGGGGTTCTCGGCCCCGCTTCATTTCCCCTTCCGCCGGATGTCCAAGGCGCGTCAGGTCGTCAAGTCGGCGATGGAGGGCGAGATCCCTCTCACCGTGGAGGAGACGCTGGCCGATTTCGTCCCGGCGCCCCGGACCGCCCCCGAGGGTGCCGATGTCTTCGCGGTGGCCGTCCCCAAGACCGCCCTCGCCCGCCATCTCGGCCGGCTGGAGCGCCTGGGGCTCTTCCCGGACCGGGTGCATTACTCCCCCCTGGCCGAACTGGAGGCGGCGCGGAGCCTCGCCCCGGACCTGGCCCGGGGCGGGCTGGGAGTGGCGCACGTGGAAGCGGGGCACGCGACCTTCCTCGTCGCGAAGGACGGCCTGCCCGTCCACCTCCGGACCTTTCGGCGCAAGCCCTTCCCGGACCGCCCGGAGGAAGGCGGCGAGGAGGCGGTCGTGCGCGAGCTCCAGATGGCGCTTTGGAGCTGGCAAGGCTCGCCCAAGGCCGGCTTCGAGGTGGAGCGGCTGGTCCTGGCCGGGGCGGGCGGCACGGAGCAGCTCGCATCGGCCCTCGAAGGGGCGCTGAACCTCCCCTGCCGCCCCCTCTCCCTCGGGCCCGGCTCCCTCCTGCCCGCGGACGCGGCCCCGCCGCCGGACATCCTCATGCGCATCGGCGCGGCCCTAGGGGCGGGCTTCAGCGCGCTGAATCCGCTGCGGACCCCGTTCGACCTGCGCCAGGAAGAGCTCGCGCTGCGTCCGGGCTGGGAAGGGCTGAAGCGCCCCGCCGCCGCGGCCGCCGCCGCGGTCCTCGCCTTCGGGACGCTCGGCTACGCGGACCTGGCCCTCAAGGTCCGGCGGGAGGCGCGCCGGGCCGCGGCCGCGGAACAGCAGGTCCGCGCGGTTTTCGACGAGGTGTTCCCGCAGGGCACGCGCATCGTGGACGCGCAGAGCCAGCTGGCGGCCCAGATCCAGGAGCAGGCCGTGCGGCTGGACTTCCTGACGGGCGGCCCGGGGAACGGCGGCGATCCCCTCGAGGCGATCGCGAAGGTGAGCCGGGCCATCCCCGCCACGATCAAGGTGCGGATCAACCGGATGGAGATCGACGAGATGGGGCTCTCGCTGGAGGGGGAAACCTACGGCTTCGAGGGCGTGGACCGGATCAAGTCCGGCCTCATGCTCGAGCGGGGCTTCGAGCGGCTCGAGGTCAAGCAGGCCCGCCTCATCGAGGGAAAGCAGGAGGTGCATTTTCTGATGCGCATCCCGTTCCCGGGCGCCCCCGAGGAGAGAAGGCGATGAAGAAGCTGTCGCGCCGGGAATCCATTTTCGTCGCGGCCGGCCTGGCCCTGGCGGTGCTGATAGGGATGGAGGAGTGGGTCTTCCGCCCGCTCTGGCAGCGGCGTCAGGAACTCATCGCGAGCCGGGAACGGCACGAAGGCCAGCTCCGCTCGCTCGAGGGCCTGCTGGCCCGGTACCGCCGCCACGATGCGGACCTGAAGACGGTCGAGAAGCGCCTCATCCGGCAGGGGGACGATTTCTCCCTTTTCTATTTCCTGGAGGAAACCGCTGGAATGACGGGCATCCGCGAGAAGCTGGTGGCGATGAACCCGTCCGAGTCCGCGGGGACCCCCGATTACCAGCGCATCGAGATGCTCATCCGCTTCGAGGACCTGACCATGGCGCAGGCGGTGGAGTACCTCCGGCGGCTGGCGGATGCGCCGAGGCTCCTGCGCGTGAGCCGCCTGAGCCTCGAGCGCTCGACCCGGCAGCCGGGCCGGGTGGCGCTCGGCGCCTCGGTTTCCGCCTTTTCCTCGAAG
Organism: Candidatus Tectomicrobia bacterium; assembly: GCA_016192135.1. Lineage (NCBI taxonomy): Bacteria > Pseudomonadati > Candidatus Tectimicrobiota > Candidatus Tectimicrobiota bacterium. Next base: position 13,504 of record JACPUR010000011.1, read on the forward strand.
CGGACCCAGGAGAAACCCCGCGGCCCGGAGGGCGCCGCGCGATGAACCGGAAGGAGAACGGCTTGGAAGAAGAAAAGAAGCGCCGAAGCGCGGGGTTCACGCTCATCGAACTGATGGTGGTGATCGTCATCTTGGGCCTTCTGATCGGCGTCATCGGCTTCCGCCTGATGGGCCGCACCGAAGAGGCGCGCCGGACGGCGGCCAAGCTCCAAATGCGCAGCCTCGTCAACGCCCTGCAGCTCTACAAGCTGGACAGCGGCGGCTATCCGACGACGGAGCAGGGCCTGGAGGCCCTGGTGCGGCCTCCCGCGCGGGGGACCGCCCCCCGGAACTACCCTCCCGGGGGCTATTTGGAGGGTGGGCAGGTTCCGCGCGACCCGTGGGGCAACCCCTACGTGTACATGGCTCCGGGGGCGCAGGGCCGGGAATTCGAGATCCGCTCCCTCGGGGCGGACGGGAAAGAGGGGGGCGAGGGGGAGAATGCCGACATCGGGAGCTGGGACCTCCGCTGAGGAGGGCTTCACCCTGGTCGAGCTGGCCGTCGCCCTCCTGGTGGCCGGCCTGCTCTTCGGGCTGGCCCTCACGCGGTTCATGCCGCCGGAGGGCTCCGGCGCCCTGCGGGCCGACGCCCTCGCGCTGGCGGAGGGCATACGCAAGCTGAGGAACCACGCCGTATCCTCGGGCCTCATGGTCCGCCTCCGCCTGCGGCTGCCGGCCGGCGCCTGGAAGGCCGAGGGAATGGACAACCTGGGCAACTGGAACCCCCTGCAGGGCTCTCCCGTGCCCGCCGGGGAGCTCTCGCGGGGGATCCAGCTCCGCCGGGTGCGCTGGGGGAGCGGGAAGGAGATCTCGGAGGGGGAGGCGGAGCTGCGGATCCTGCCCACGGGCGAGACGCAGGAAATCTATCTCTACCTGTCCGACGGCCGCCGGCACGAGCGGACGCTCACCGTCCACCCCTTCCTGAACCGGGTGGACGTCCAGCGGGGAAGGGTCGAGGCCCATGCGCGGTAGCCGGAGAGAGGAAGGCTTCACCCTCATCGAGCTGATGGTGGCGCTCGTCATCATCAGCCTCGTGGCGGCCGTGACCTTCCGCCTCCAGTATCAGGGGTTCCGCGTCTACGAGCGCACCAGCCAGCTCACGGACGCCGTCCTCCTCGCCCAGGAAAAGCTGTCGGAGGCCCAAATCTCCGCGGTCCGCGCGGGCAGGGGGAGCGTCCGCGCGGCCTCGGGCGGCGAGCTCTTTTGGGAGGTTCTGGTCACGGCCACGCGGCATCCGGGGGTCCATTCGGTCCTCGTGCGGGTGCGCCCCCGGGCGGCCGCCTCCCCTATCCTGGAGGTCTCGACCTATGTCGCGGATCCCTGACGCCTCCCGCCGCCTCCGGGGCAAGGGCCCGGGCGCCCCCCGGGGATTCTCGCTGCTCGAGCTGATGGTCGCCCTCGCCATCCTCTCCTTCGTCATGGCGGCGCTCTACGTGAGTGTCGGATCGAGCGCGGCCCACGCCCGCCGGCTCCGGGAGCGCATGGAGCACCACCAGGCCGCCCGCCGCGCGATGCAGCGGATGGCGGCCGACCTGGAGGGGCTGTTCGTCCCGCCGGTGGAGGCGGCCCCGCTCTTCTCGGGGGATCGGGGGGACGCCGACACGGGCCGGGCCGACCGCATCGAGTTCGTGACCCCGGTCTACACATGGGGGCAGTCCGTGCAGCAGACCGACGACCTCGCCGTCGTCGCCTACTGGCTGGCCACGGACGGGGAGGGGAACCGCCTGCTGCGGCAGAAGAGGCCGCTCAACGGCGAGGTTTTGGCCGAGGGCCGCTCCACGGTCATCCTGGAGGGCGTGAAGGAGCTGCGCTTCGAGTACCTGGACCGGAAGGGGACCCGCAGCGATGCCTGGGCGGGCCGGGGGCCGGCCTCCCTGCCCGCCGCCGTGCGGGTGACCTTCATTCTCGAGGGCGGCGGGGGGGCGGGGGACGCGGCCTTCTCGACCCTCATCGCCCTCCCGGCGGGCGCCAGGCTTCCTGCGCCGGAGAAGGGGGCGCCTCCGGCGGGAGGGGGGGCGAGGTGATCCGGGAGGCCAGAAGGCGGCTCGGCCGCCAGCGCGGCGCGGCTCTCCTCATGGCCATCGCGGCCACGGGCCTGCTCGCCATGATCGCGGCCGAGATCGCCGGGAGCGCCCTGGACGAAACCCATCTGGCGGACGCCTTCCGCGACGACCTCCGGGCGCGGTGGGCGGTCCAGGCCCCGGTCGCCCTCGTCATCTCCGCCCTGCGGGAGGAGAAGGAGGCCTTCACCTCCCTCGGCCAGAAATGGGCGAGGCTCGACGGGACGCTGACCCTGGGCGGCATCCCGGTGCGCTTCCGCGTCCACGACGAGTCCGCCAAGATCAACTTGAACGCCCTGGCCTCCGCGGCCGCGGCGCGGCAGGAGGGGACCGCCCGGGCCCTCAAGAAGCTGTTCGATCGGCTCAAGCTGGACCCCGCCCTGGTGGACTTCCTGCGGGACTGGATCGATCCCGACGCGGACGCCCGCGCGGGGGGGAGCGAGACGGCCTACTACCAGAGCCTTCCCCGCCCCTATCCGGTCAAGAACGGCACACTCGATTCCCTCTCGGAGCTGCGGCTGGTACGGGGTTACACGCCCAAGGTCCTCCGCGCCCTGGGGTTCCCCGACCGGGGGGAGGCCCCCGACCTGGGCCTGAGCGGCCGCCTGACCCTCTACTCCGGCGAGACCGTGAACGTGAACACCGCCGGGCGGGATGTCCTCCTGAGCCTGCCGGACCTGCCGGAGAACGCCGTGGAGGACCTGGTCGCGCGGCGGAACGCGGAGCCCATCCGCGAGCTGGCAGACCTCAAGAAGCTCTCCGGGATGACGGATGCCCTCTACAACAAGGTGGCTCCCATGCTGGGTGTGGAGAGCCGGTTCTTCTCCGTCGAATCCGAAACCGAGGGTGGCCGGATGCGCAAGCGCCTCCTGGCCGTCCTCAAGAGGGAGAAGGAGCAAGTGAGCATCGTCTATTGGCGGATGCTCTGAGTGGCCGCGGGGGAGCTTCTCCGCCTCGCCTTCGCCGCCGCCCTGGGCCTGTGCGCGGGCAGCTTCCTCGGCACCTGCATCGAGCGCGTCCCGCGCGGCCTCTCGGTGCTGCGCCCCCGTTCCCGCTGCGAGGGCTGCGGTGCCCCCCTCGGCCCCGCGGAGCTCGTCCCCGTCCTCAGCTACCTCCTCCAGAGGGGCCGCTGCCGCCGCTGCGGGGCCGCCATCGGAGCGGGCCATCTCCTGGCCGAGCTGGGCGCGGCGGCCCTGGCCGTGGCGGCCTATCTCCAGGAGGGGTTCTCGCCGGAGTTCTTCCGCACGTTCGGCCTCGCCTGCGTCTTCCTGGCCGTGGCGGCGGTGGACCTCCGGCACCGGATCATCCCGGACGGCTTCGTCGCCGCGGGCCTCCTCGCCGCCTTTCTCGGGGCGCCGCTCCCGGGGCCTCCCACACTCCTCGGCGCGGGTCTGGGGCTCATCGCGGGAGGGGGCGGATTTTTCCTCGTGCGGGAGGCCTACCGCCGCCTCCGGGGGCGGGAGGGGATGGGGGCCGGGGACGTGAAGCTGGCGGCCCTGATGGGAGCGGCCCTGGGTCCCGGGGGCTGGCTCGCCGCCGTCCTCCTGGCCTCGGCCGCGGGCACGGCCGTGGGCCTAGGCCTCGTGCTCGCGGGGCGGGCGACCTGGACGTCGGCCCTGCCGTTCGGGGCGTTTCTCGCCGGAGCCTCCCTCCTGATGCTGTTCTGCCTCCCCTGCCTCTTCTTTTTTAGCTCCTCGTTTCAGTGAAGAAAAAAATTGCCTCGAATATCGGGTAATATCGGGGAAATCTGAGGAATTCCAGGCATAAATCCCCGCTCGCCTCGGCACCGCCCCTCCCACGGGGCAGTGCTTTTTTTTGCCGAAACCCATCCGTCCAAAACCATCCCCATCTCTCCACTCGCCGGGTCGGCTGAAGCCGGCCGATGACCAATATACGAGGGGGAAAGGGACGCCTCGTTACCTCATTTTCGCGCACCTTCCGTCACCCGAGATTTTTTTGCGGGGAATGGCTCAAAGACGCGCATGTAGGGCGAAGAAAACGGGGGCCGTTTTTTGGCTTCAGGGATTTATCTGCAATCGGGCCGCAAAATTAACGTTCGTCTAACGCAAGGTTTCCGTTGCCGTATCGCGAGGCAGGTATATTCCGGGGCGGAATTGAGGGAAACACCTCTATAACCCCTCGGGGAAAACCCGAATTCTTCCGGAAGCGGCCCGCCGCCGGTCCTTCCCCGGACGAATCCCCCATGGATGGATCCCCCATGAAAGGTCGCCGCGCCTTCCCCCGTTCCCTCTGCGCCTTCTTCGCTCTGGCCCTGGCCGGGACGCTCTTCTTCCCGCCCCCGGCGCCCGCCGCTCAGACCCCAGCGCCTCCCCAAGCCTTCCTCGATACCACCCTGGCCGCGCCGGCGGGGCAAGTCATCCCCGTTCCCTCGGGAGGGGACCTCCAGGCCGCGCTCAACTCCGCCCAGCCGGGCGACGCCATCGAGCTCCAGGCCGGGGCCACCTTCACCGGCAACTTCACCCTCCCGAACAAGGCGGGGAGCGGCTGGATTCATATC
>JACPUR010000012.1 GCA_016192135.1 Candidatus Tectomicrobia bacterium
CGTCTCGCCCACGTGGTAGGGGATCTGGATGGTGTCGTAGAGGCCGGTGCGCATGGCCTCCATCATCTCCGGGTAGTTCGACACGCGGTAGTCGGTGAGGCCGGTGAAGCGCACGCGGCCCTCCTCCCGGAGCTCCTGGAGTACGGGCGTCACCGCCCGCCAGCCCGCCATGTTGTGGATCTGGAGCAGGTCGATCACCTCGGTCCGCAGGAGCTTGAAGGAGCGCTCGATGCTCTCCCGCGCCGAGCGCACGTCGCGCTCGAGGACCTTGGTGGCGATGAGGGCCCGCTCCCGCCTCCCCTCGAGCGCCAAGCCCAGCACCCGTTCGGCCTCGCCGTACATGGGCGCCGAGTCGAAGAAGTTGACGCCGAGCCGCAGGGCCTCCTCCGCGATCAGGCGGCGGCGCTCCGCTTCGGCGGGGGAGGAGACGTCGAAGGTCTGGTAGGTGCCCATCCCGACGGCGCTCGTCTTGAGGCCGGTGCGGCCGAGGGCGCGGTATTGCATGGGCATTCCCCAAAATCGCGGACGGCGGAAGGTGAATGACACCGGGAGTGCCATACGTTTTTTTGTAGGGGCGAACCTCGTGTTCGCCCTCACCACCGGGGCGAATACAAGATTCGCCCCTACAGACGGATAGGACATTGATCCGCGGGCGCCATCGCGAGGCTTCGCCCCCTACCCCGGCTTTTCCATGAAGGCGAGGAAGTCGGAGGCCTCCTTGAAGCCGGGGTCGATGGTCAGGGCGTTCTTGAGGAAGCGGATCGCCTTCTCCTTCTGCTGCATCTCGTAGAGCACGCGCGCGAGGTTGTAGAAGAGCACCGGATCGGTGTGGTCGATGCGGATGGCGCGCTCGTAGTTCTTGAGCGCCAGCGGGAAGAGCCCCTGCCGGCGCAGCAGGATGCCCAGCTTGTTGAAGACGTGCTTGTTCTCCTTGGTGTAGAGGCGGTCGTTGTCGGTGAGGCGCGCGAACAGCCGCCGCGCCTCCTCCGTCTTGCCCTGCCCCAGGTAGGACTCGCCCAGGCCGTAGCTCGCGGCGACGTGCTTCTCGTCGAACTTGAGCGCCGTCTTGAACTCGAACTCCGCGCTGTGGAACTCCTTGTGGTCCAGGTGGGCCTGCGCCGCCGTCATGCACTTCTCGACCATCGCCTGCTGCGGGGTCTTGGGGGGCTCGGCGCTCTTCCTGGCGGAGGGGTCGTCCTTCGCGAAGCGCCGCCGGAACTCCTCGAGCTTGACCCGCTCGGCCAACATGCCGGTCGAGGTCCCGTCCGGCTTGAGGAACTCCACCGAGACGACGCCGTTCCCGGCGTCGCGGGCCCAGTAGCGCACCTTCTGCTGGAGGCTCGCCCCCCCGGCCGTCTCCTCGTAGTAGACTCCCTGGATCTTCTCGTCCGCCAAGGCCGTACTCCGTGCGGAATGTATTGACAGCGGGAAAAGCTCTCCCCTTGCCCGGAAGATGGTTCAAACCGAGCGAGGAAAACCATTTCAGATCAATTCGTGCCCGGCGCCCCTCTCCCAAAGGGAGAGGGAGAGTCGCCGCTTCAGGATCAGTGTGCCGGGATTCTTCCTCTCAGCCCGCCGCCTTCCGCAGTATCTCCCGGAAGCCCTCGTAGACCGCCTCCCCGCAGCGGGGCGGCGGCAGCACCTCCACCAGCCTGCCCCGCTCGAAGCGCTTGGGCGAGGCGTAGGGATTGTGGATCGCTTCGCCCGAGGGGAGCATGAGGGTCGGGCTCGTCATGGGAAGGCCCTTCTCGTCCCGCAGGCGCATGGACTCGCGGCAGTCCGCCATCACTTGCTCCCGCCGGCGGGGGCTGCCCACCTCCGGGCGCAGGGCCTCGGGATCGAGCCCCGCCTCCCCCGCGATCTCCAGCACCACCTCCGGCTCGTCGATGCGGCGGCCCTCGTGGAAGAACCCCCGCCGCAGGGCCAGGTCGAAGCGCCGCGCCCGGGCCGGATCCCGGTCGTAGGCCGCCGCGTAGGCCTCGAAGGCCGGCATCGTCGTGCGGAGGAAGCCCTCGTGGGGGAAGGGCCGGCAGGGCGCCAGCGGCTCCTGGACGGCCACGAGCGGCCACTCCTGGTCCACGATGTGCCGGGGCGCGGGCCGCCCGTTGATGACCTCCAGGGGAAAGGCGCGCCACTTCAGGACGAGGCCACCCTCGAACTCCGGCATGACCCTGTCCAGCCGCGCCGCGGCCATGTAGGCCCACGGTCAATGGTACTCGTGGAAGATCTCGACGACGGCCGGGGCCACGAAATCCCCTCCCGGGCAACGGTGCCCCCGCGCCGTTCCAGCGCCCTGATGCGGAGGGGTGGCGGGGACTCCCTTCTTCTACTCCACCGCCCGGGGCGTGGCAACAGACCCCCCGCCCCGGCGGGCCGGGCGCTCCCGGGCCCTGTGATATGATGTCCTTGGGAGGGGTGGCCCCATGAACCCCGGCGAGCGGCGCCTGGCGGAAATCCTCGAGAACGCGCGCACCATCGCCGTGGTGGGCCTCTCGGGCGACCCGGGGCGCACCAGCCACCGCATCGCCGCCTACCTCCAGGCGGCGGGCTACCGCATCATCCCCGTCAACTCCGAGGCGGACGAAGCCCTGGGCGAGAAGTCCCTCCCCAGCCTGCGGGATATCGAGGGGCCGGTCGACATCGTGAACGTCTTCCGGCGCCCCGCGCACATCCCCGCCGTGGCGGAGGACTTCCTGCGCATGAGGGCCCGCCCCGGCGTCTTCTGGATGCAGAAGGGCATCGCCCACCCCGGGAGCGCCCGCAGGCTCGAGGCGGCGGGCGCCGAGGTCGTCCAGGACCTGTGTATCAAGACCCTCCACCGCCTGCTCCTGGCGGGGCAGCCGCGGGATTGAGCCATACGGACCGGGCCCGCCGCCTCCGGCCGCGGCACGTCCTTCTCGCGGGGGCGCTCGCGCTGGTGCTGACCGGCTTCATCGGCTGGATCGAGAACTTCTTCCTCTACCACCCCTTCCGCGAGATATCCGCCACCCCGGCCCAGTACGGCGTGCCCTACGAGGACGTCCTCTTCCCGGCCTCGGACGGCGCCCGGCTGCACGGCTGGTACGTCCCGCCGGTGGAGGCCGAAGGCCCCGTCGTCCTCTGGGCGCACGGCAACGCGGGGAACATCTCCCACCGCTCGGAGAACATCGCGCTTTTAAGACGAGAGACAGCAGCGGGCGTCTTCATCTTCGACTACCGGGGCTACGGCCGGAGCGAGGGGCGGCCCGGCGAGGCCGGCCTCTACGCCGACATGCGGGGGGCCTACGCCTGGCTGAGGGGGCGGGCGCCGGCCGGGCGCATCTTCTTCTTCGGGCGCTCGCTCGGGGCCACCGTGGCCGTGCGGGTGGCGGCCGAGGGGGCCGGGGCGCGGGGGCTCATCCTGGAGAGCCCCTTCGTGAGCCTGGCCGAGATGGGGGAGCTGATGTTCCCCTTCCTCCCGGTGCGGCGGCTCCTCGTCCAGGAGTTCGACACCGCCAGGTGGCTCCCCCGGGTGAAGGCCCCCCTGCTCTTCTTCCACGGGGACTCGGACGAGATCGTGCCCTTCTCCCAGGGGCGCCGGCTCTACGAGCTCGCCCCCGGGCCCAAGCGCTTCCACGCCATCCGGGGCGCCCGCCACAACGACACCTACGTCACGGGCGGCCCCGCCTACTGGCAGGTCTGGCGCGAGTTCCTCGCCGCGCCGGAGAAGGCGGTGAAGTAAGTCTAACTAGCAAATGCATAGACGCTGAGGACCAAGAAGACTGTTTACTACTCGTTACGAATGGCCAATAAATGTTTTCTCAATTGTATTCCTAGGCTTCTTCCTGAACAACTGATAGGGTGACGGGCACAGCCAGGGGAACGGAGCGAGGGCGTAGCCCGAGCGGAGTTCCCCTGGGGCACCCCACCCTGCGGGAGGGAAGGAGCATGACGGTCGCCGAGAAGA